>NZ_QAIW01000088.1:0-4337 GCF_003061285.1 Stenotrophomonas sp. HMWF003
CCCCGAGCCAGCTGACCACGGCATCTTCACCGCACCGCCCTATGCTGGAGCCCCCTTCGCGTCCACAAGGTAAAGCGCCATGACCAGACTGCACACGCTGATGATTGCCGGCTGCCTGTTGGGTTTCAGTGCCGTGGCATCCGCTGAAACCGTCAACCTGACCAACAGTGCGGACGGCGCCAACCGCGATGCCGGGATCACGGCGGTGAAGAAGAAACTGCAGGACGCCTGCACCGACCGCAAGGGCACGCCGGATGCCGATTCGTTTGAAGTGGTTTTCGAAAAGACCAGCGACAACCCGAATGTGCCCAAGCCCTACTACGTGGACGGCAAGATGAAGTGCGAGCTTCCTGGCTGAGCGCGCCCGGTCACGGCCGGCCCGGCGCTTCAGGTCTTGGCAGCGACCTTCTCACGTGCGGCGATCCTCTCGACCAGGGTATCGATCGCCGCCTCCATGGCGCGTGCCGTGTCGTCGCCGCTCTGGTTGGTGATGACGAATATGCCAAGGTCGTACCTGGGCACGACGTAGACGTAGCACTGCGAGCGTGGCACGCCCCCATGGTGGGCATAGTAGACGCCCTTCACGGCGTCGCTGCTGACGATGTTCCAGAAGTAGCCGATGCTGAACTCGGGGTCGAACGTGACCAGGGCGCGGTGCGATTCGGTCACGACCGGCCCACCGGCCAGCTGGAACTTGAGGTAGCTCACCATGTCCGGGGTCGTCGCCTTCACGTTCCCGGAAGCGCCCCAGGGTAACTGCGGCATCGGCGTGGTCGGCACCGGATTGTCGCTGTGGTAGCCAGTCGCAAGGCGAGCGGCCTCGGCGTCGCCCAGTCGGATTCTGGCCCCAGTCATCCCGACGGAGTCGCCAAGGAACTCGCGCAGCAGCGTTTCGTAGTCGCGCTTGTAGACCACTTCCAGGATATGCGCCACCAGCTCCGTTCCGGCGCTTGAGTAGGCGTACTCTTTTCCGGGCGGCCTTCCGATCTGGACGGTGTGCAGATCCCTCAGGAAGTCCGCTTGACCGTAACCCGCGTACACGGCGTTGAGTTCGCCCGGCGTACGGTGATCGGTGAAGTCCGCGAGCACCGTGTCCGCACGCGCCGGCAACATGTTCGGCAGACCACTGGTGTGTGAGAGCAGATTGCGAACGCGCAGGGGCTCGCCCTTGTACTGCAGGTTCGGGTAGTCCCCCTGCAGGTACATCCGAATGTCGTCGTCCAGACCCACCTTGTGCTCCAGGACCGCGTTGGCCATCAGGGTACCGGCCAGGGTCTTGCTCAGCGAGCCGATTTCGTAGAGGGTCGCGTCGGTCGGAGGGCCTGGCTTCCCTGCTTCCATGTCGCCGCGATGCCGGATGAACTCCTTGCCCCGGTACACCACCGCGATCGAGGTTGAGTGCAGCAACGGCTGCTCGATGAGCGTTGCGGCGACCTCGTCGATGTCCGCGCCCAAGTCCTTCGCTGGGGCCTTTTCGTCGGCGCAACCGGCGAGAAGAAGCGCAGCGCACAGTCCGACGCCACTCAGCCATTGCCTGTTTCGAGTGATCATCGAAGTAGCTTGCATGCGTCGGCGCTTGGTGGGAGGGCGAAAGGGTTCCCACGATAGCGGATCGACGGCGTGTGCGCCTGTAACGGATGTCGGGGTGGCGACCGACCAGGGGCCATGCCGTGAGGGCGGCGGACCAACGGTCCGCTCTACGAGATCCCCGGCCCTTGGGCGGGCCGGGGACCCTGTCGGCTCAGCGGAATTTATCCTTCAGGAACAACCATGTAGTCAACGTAAGTTCTGGTGCGAAGCTGCGTCAGCTCTGAGCCACCGGAGTAGACAATGCGCCTTGAACACGGCAGCATGCGGGCTGCGCTCGGGGGAGCGCATGCGCCTGCCGTACATGTTTCCAATCACTCCGGCATGCACGAACACCTGCCCGCTTTCCAAAATCGAGCCGATGGATGCCATCGATAGAGGCTGAGCTGGAAGGTAGGGTGTCCGTTTATCACATCGACTAATGACCCGTGCTTTCATGGACGGAACGTTCTTGCGTGCAGTACTTCTACATGCATTACATAAAGCAGATTTCATCGGTGATTGTCGTTGCTGCAATAGTGGCCGTTTGTGCCTGGCAATGGCGTCACCACGATAAGACCGCCACTGCGCAACCGCCGGTTTTAGCACGCACACCCAATGCTGTGGCTGAGAGCCACGAGTCAGCAAGTGCGGGTTCCGCCAGAAAGGATCCCAGCGAATGGGCGCGACGCCAGGAAGCTACGCGCGCATCCCGCGACCTGGACACTGTGGTGAGGGCGTACAAGGAGGCCAACGACTGCCTTCTGTACCATTCGGCGCGCCATGAAGTGGACGCACTGCTGGAGGGGAAGCAATGGAATTCGCTTTCCAGCGAAACGCTGGCGACGCTTGAGGCGATGGACGCCAGCGCGTCCAGAGTGCTCTCAACGGTAAAGACGTTGGACGCGTTCTGCAGCGGCTCTGATCCGCAAGCATTGGCTGAGGCATCGTCGGCCGCCGTGTTTGATGCCGCCGTACGCGGGAATCCGGATGCGGAAGTGTGTTTTGTGATGAGTGGAATATCGGCCTCGGACGGGTCGGAATCCGCATCGTTCGTTAAGTCACTGGTGGACAGGTACGTGGCGTACGCTCCCGTGTTCAGCCAAAAAGCGCTTGAACGGGGTGACCCCCGCGTTGCGGTGAGGGCGCTGGCCAGGTATGCGGCCTCTCCTGCGGTGCATCCGTCCTGGCGTGATGGCGTGCCGAAGGCGGACCCCGTCCTGACCTGGCGGGGCGCGCGCCTCGCGTCGCTGCGAAGCTTGCCGGAACAACGCGAACGTATCGAGTACAACCTGGCCGAACTCAGAGCGCTGGGCATCCTATCGCCAACCCAGATAAGCCAGGCAGACGCCTGGGCGGCCGCGACGTTTGCCCGGCAGTTTTCAGGTCAGGCGCCCATCAATGTGGATGCAGCGGAACAGTGCTATTCCTCACCCGGGGTGGCACCGTAAGAACCGGCTAGGCAACCGTCCTCCCTACCCCCGATAGATCTCCATCGAGGCGGCGAAGCTGCGCGGCGGCGCGCGGTACGCAACCACAGGGGCATCGGCTGCCGCAGGCTCATTCACGGTGAGCATGATCCCGCCGGGCTTGGTGTGCACATACAGCCGGGTGCCCGGCTCGATGCCAAGCGCGTGCATCCATAAGCCACGCAGCTTCAGGCACGGGATGGGCGGAGAGCCTGGGTAGGTTTGCAGGCCGTCGTGGTGGAGTGCGTTGGTGAGGATGCTTCTGGGAGTGCGCCACCAGAGCTTCTGCCTGGCCGCTTCGCTGGGGGATGCATCGTTGATACGACTGGACATGGTGGGCCTCCGATGGGAAACATCCCTCGCCGGGATGGCGAGGGAGTCGGGAGGTTAAGAACCGTGCAGATCCGGCGTGACGTATTTCCGCGAAGGTGTTGTATTTCGTCACCCTCCCGACACATTGAGTACAACGTGCTGAGCATCTGCAGGAGTTCTTACGCTCCGAGAAGCAACCATGTCGCGGGAGTGAGCGTAACGGAAGTCGGTTGATTCTTCTGATCAGCGCAATCCGATGGTGGCAGTCTATTCCCGGCGGCACCAACGCGTTCTCGAGGTGAGTTTCGTGAAAGGCAATGCAATACAGGCAGGAACGCAGTCACGGATGGAGCATAGCCCTTCCTCTTTGATGAAACGGCCGCTTGAGATCGGGTGTCGCATTCGACGCAGGACGCGCGAAGTGGACCGCAGTGGCATCGGACCAACGGTCCGCTCTACAAGATCCCCAGCCCTTCAACGGGCCGGGGATTCGCTCGACTCAGCGCAGCTGATCCTTCAAAAACAGCCACGTAATCAACGTTGCATCGGGCCCGTCCGGATCCGTGAACGGCAACCCCGTCTGGCTGCCACTCCAGGCATGGCCCATTCCCTGCACCACGTAATGCTGGGCCAGCGTCCTGCCGCCGTAGGTATAGGTGTCAACCCGATACGCGCGCCCCCCCGGCACCTGCCCGTTGTAGGTACTGGTCGGAACGTACTTCACCGAGTCGTTGTCCAGGCCATCGTCGGCCAGGTCATTGGTCTGCAGGAACTGGCGCACGGCCTGCTGGCCGTTCACCGGGTTCACCGTGCTGTCGGCGGTGCCATGGAACACCAGCACCGGGATCGGTCGCGGCGTCGGCGAGCCGGAGCACTGCCAGGCCAGCCGCCCGTTGCTGTCCGGCGAATAGATGCTGCCGGCCAACAGCGCGTAGGCGCTGCCGGACACGGTGGTGGCGCCCTTGTACATGCCGCCGGAATGGATCGCAC
>NZ_QAIW01000089.1:0-8946 GCF_003061285.1 Stenotrophomonas sp. HMWF003
GCGGGGGACATGGGGAGATCCAGTGGGGGCCGATGGTTCGGATGCCGGACAGTCTGGTGGCTGGATCTTTGCGGAGTAAGCGGGGAATTCGGGAATTTCTTTTGCGCTGGAATCAATAGTCACGCTGGCCCGTTGGCCGGGGCACGTGCCGCTATCGCGACTCCGCCTGAACGAAATCCGGTGCGGAATGCAAAATTAAATTGCAATTCAAGGCCGGAAATGTAATTTAATCTTGCATGGCCAAGCGAACTCCCCCTTTGATGCCCCGTGCCCAACGCCAGCTGCGTGCGTTGGGCGAACGTCTGCGCACGGCAAGAATGCGTCGCGAGATGACCCAGGGCGACTTGGCCGCCCGGGTCGGCGTGAGCGTTCCCACCATCGGCAAGTTGGAGGCGGGGGACGTGTCCACCAGCTTTTCCACGGTGGTGCGTGTACTGACCGCACTGGGGCTGGATGGGGATATCGACGCGCTCGCGCAGGAGGATGCGCTGGGGCGCGAACTCCAGGACAGCCGCCTGCGTCGCACGGTGGGGGTGAAGAAATGAGCCGCGCCGCAGAAGACATGCCGCAGGCCACGGATGTCGAGGTGTGGCTGGATGACGCCACGCTTGGCGGCACCGCGCGCGTGGGGACACTTGCGCGCCGCCCCAGCCGGGGCGGTGACACCATCGATTTCCAGTACGCGCCCGCCTGGCTCGACAAAGCGGCTGAGGCCAAACCTTTTCAGCTGGATCCCCAATTACCGCTGCATCCCGGCCTGCACCGCGCACGTACAGGCGCCGGTGAGCTCACCGGTGCCTTTGCAGATTGTTCGCCGGATCGATGGGGCCGCAAGCTCATGGACCGTCGTGAGGTCATTGCCGCCCGCGAGCACCAACGCAAGGCACGTGTCCTGCGTGCGTGGGACTACCTGATCGGCGTCAACGACGAAAGCCGCATGGGTGCCCTGCGGTTGCGGCTTGATGATGGTCGCTTCCTCGACGCGCACGGTTTGAGTGCCCCGCCGATGACCGACCTTAGAGAGCTCGAGGCCATCGCACGCCGTATTGAACTGGGGGAAGAGGCAAAGAACGATCAGGAGCTGAAATGGATCAAGCAGCTGATCGCGCCGGGCGCATCGCTGGGTGGCGCCAGGCCCAAGGCGAGCGCACGCGATGTGGACGGCACGTTGTGGCTGGCCAAGTTTCCTTCGGCCGAGGATCGCCATGACGTTGGCAATCTGGAATGGCTCACGCACCAGCTGTCACGGGCGGCCGGCATCTGGATGCCTGAGGCCAAGCCGATGCACTTGTCCCCGTTGGGCACGACCTTTGCGGTGCAACGCTTTGACCGGCCCGCGTCCGGCGGCCGCCGGGCGTACGCGTCGGCGTTCACCGTGCTGGATGTCGATGACAGTGAGAACAGCAGTTATCTCGACATCGCGCATGCCATCGAGAACGTCGGCGTACCTGCTGCGATAAAAGACGACCTGCACCAGCTGTTTCGTCGCGTGGCCTTCAACGTGCTGATTGGCAATCGCGACGATCACCTGCGCAACCATGGCTTCCTTCGCGAGCCCAATGGGTGGCGCCTGTCGCCCGCGTTTGACATCAACCCGAACCCGGACAAGGACGTGCATGTACTGTGCATCAATGCGGATGATCCCAGCCCGGACACCCGCCTGTTGATCGGCACGCACGACTACTATCGGCTCAGCAGGCGCGCTGCCCAGGAGATCCTGGATGAGGTGCGGGCGGTTGTGCGCGGTTGGAAGACAGTAGCGACGCGTATCGGAACCGGTGTGCAGGACAACGCGGTGATGGATGCCGTGGTGGATGCTGACCGGTGATAGTCGAAGGCTGGGTTTCTGGGCTGCTGCTCAGGCGCGTCTGAGACCGTTAAGCCCCGCCACCCCGATCCAGTTGTCTGTACCCGATCGCTTCGGCCACGTGCGCCGTCCAAATCTCCTCACTGCCCTCCAGATCGGCCACCGTCCGCGCCACGCGAACAATGCAATGCATCGACCGCGCGGACAGCTGCAGCCGTTCCACCGCATCCTCCAGCAGCTGCCCGTCTGCGGTGGACAGCCGACAATGCTGCGCCAGCTCACCGGGCTGCAACTGCGCATTGGCTTTTCCACTGCGATCCAGCTGCACTTCGCGTGCCGCCGCGACCCGCGCCCGCACCGTGCTGCTGTCTTCGCCGCAAGGCGTGTCATCGCGGAGTTCGTGCGGCTCCAACCGTGGCACCTCCACATGCAGGTCGATGCGGTCCAGCAGCGGGACGGACACGCGCCCGCGATAGCGTTGGATGCCATCCACCGCGCAGCGACAGCGCCCGCTCCGGTCGCCGGCCCAGCCACTGGTGCACATGTAAAAGTAGCTACATGGACACTTGGAAAGGTTCTTATGAATCAATAATTTATTCAATCTTACTCAGTCCACTGCTGGGGAGGCTTCTGATGGACAGTCTTAGCCACATTACCGCTGCCTCGTCGGTGACTTCCCACGGGAATGGATGCCGCCTTGCATCAGGCATTGAATCGCCCAGGGTTCCGTAGACACCTCGCAGCCATAAACTATGGCTTAGGCAGAGGTGGTTATAAGCACGAAGCGGTATACCGATGAGTTCAAGGTCGAGGCGGTCAGGCAGATCGTTGAGTACGGCCGTCCGGTAGCGGAAGTTGCAGAGCGACTGGGCATGTCGATCCACCGTCTCTACGGCTGGAAGCGGCAGCACGGCAAAGGCGAGGTTGGTCGGCGTGTGGAGCAGGACCAGAACTCGGAAGTGCGCCGTCTCAAGGCGAAGCTGCGCCGAGTCACTGAAGAGCGAGACATCCTAAAAAAAGCCGCCGCGTACTTTGCAAAGGGGTAAGAGCAAAGTACGCCGACATGAAGCAACACACAGATGAGTTCGGCGTCGCCGCGATGTGCCGTATGCTTGGCGTCCACCGCAGTGGCTACTACGCCTGGCTGAAAGAGCCGGCAAGCGCTCGCGACAAAGATGATCAGCGATTGCTCGGCCTGATAAAGCACAGCTGGCTGGAAGGCGGTTCCGTGTACGGCCACCGCAAAGTGGTCACAGATCTGCGCGAACTTGGCGAGGCGTGTAGTGGTCATCGCCTCGCACGCTTGATGAAGAGCGAGGGGCTGCCGGCAGGACAACAACGCTGATCAATGAGATTGCTGCGGCCAGCGCAGAGCAGGCTGCTGGGATTGGGCAGGTGAATCAGGCAGTTGTCAGCATGGACAAGACCACACAGCAGAATGCTGCACTCGTGGAAGAAGCCACCGCCGCAGCCAGGCATCTAGAAGCGCAGTCGAAGGCGCTGGTAGGGGCAGTGTCTGACTCAAAGGTGGCCTGACGATAGGCATTGTCGAGCAACTAATCCGACAGGCGATTGGCCAGCGTGGCGCTTTTTTTACGCCACGGCGGGCGACCACCGCCAATGCAAAGTCCGACGCATGGACGTAGTTCATCGCTAGGATGCCTCCTACATGAAAGCCCACGGGCCACTGCCCGTGGGAAGCTTCTGTTACCCCGTAGGCACATCCGCTAGAGCGGATCGTCCCCCGACTTTCGCTTTGTCAGGAACTGGTAGATCCCTGACAACTCTGGCGCGGAGCGACCATCCACTATGTGTTGGTAGAGTTCGACCTGGCGGCTGAACCGCAATACCTTTGCCCCCCGATGGCTGCGCAGCGCTTCCAGATCGAATGCCCAGTCATCACCCATGGAGCGATGAATGAGCGCGGCCATTCTCTCAAGGTAGGTGGTAGCGTGTGCGCTGAGGCTATCAGGGATCCCGTTCACGAGGTCATTGCGAGGCGTAAAGACAGCGTACGTGGGGTTTTTGCGACCGGGAAACTCGTTGGCGACTCTACGACTGGTGCTGTATGCCGCGGCCAGACAAAGCAGAAATATGAATCGAACACACTCTCCACCATACTGTTGAAAAGCCGTCTTAACTTCCCTTTTTCGTCGAATTTGCCGTCTTATGTAGCCATCCTGCAAGATGCGGCTGTGTTTTACGCAAGCGTCGATATCGGTACGCCCCATCGGGCGGACCCCAGAATTCATTTCTGGCAGGCAACCACCTGACCCCATGTACTTCGAAAGCCACTTTTCGAGCCGGTATTCCACAGATCCCGCAGTACGGTGGTCACCGAAGTTACTGGGAATTTTGGTTACCTTGGCGTCGAGCAGCAACGCCAAAAGAGTTGACGCATCATCTTCCGCCGTCACCTCCAACTCGCACCAACTCCAAATCTCTTCCATGGCCCTATTGGCGGATACGGCCGCAGCAACCTGGATCGCCAGGCTGGCTCCAGCTGAGCATTCCTTTCCCTGCCGAGCGGCTTCATCGATATCGGCCTTTGTCTTCTCTGCAGCAGCTACCACCAACTCATGCACAACCTCCGGAGGTGTCGCCAGGAAGTCCGCCGCATTGTGCGCCTTCCTCCATGCTCTCTCGCCTGAGTCGTAAGCAGCCTGAAAAATTTGATCAATCTTGTAGATCGATTGGCCCAGCACAGAGTCCCCAGTCATCTCCTGAACGAAGTGCGGGCCATCCGCAGTTCCATCACCAGCCTTGCCAATATCCGCTTCGCCCGGCTGTTCAACCCACTCTAGAAGCGACCGGTAATGCTGTTCCTTCACGCTGTCGCTCAGCCCACTGCAGAGCAGACGCCGGCCCTCAAGGGCGCGCATTCCCAATTCAGTTTTTTCCTCGGACAGGAACCCGTGCGAGTACTTTCCTTGGACCTCGGTGGTGAGGTAGCCGTGGTCGTCATAGGCAGTAGTAATTTCCGGTCGGGAGGACTGAGTTGCCCGCTTCCACTGGTTGCTCCCCTTCCAAGTCCCTGATTCAACAGCCCGCTTACTGCTCATCCGCTTGAACGCCGCGTTCACCGCTTCGGCCTCTTCGGGCGAGTCGAGGATGGTCTTGTCTACTTCCTGGATGGATAGATCGGTGCCCAGAATGTCCGTCAAGTGCGTCCGCAGGCTGGCGCGGAATTCAGGGTCGACTCCAGAGCCGGGCATGATGCTGTGGCGAGCGCTCATTGCAGCGTCTCCTCGTACGTTTCCTCGTCAATAGCGACTTCATGACGCTTATTGACCACCTCAATGGCGTTAGTACGGCTCTGAAGCACACGGCGTGCCTTCAGGTGAGGGTTGTACCCCTCTTTGGCAAAGCGAACGCGGCGGAGCTCTGCAGTTGCCTGCGAGAGCGCTTCATCCGCATGATGGACCTTCCCATCACGCATCAGTTGGAGGGCGTAGGCAGCTGCGTGTGCCAGTTCACCAAACTCATCGATGGAGCGCACAGCATGGTAGGTGTCATTGCCTGCGGGATAGATGACGTCGTGGGCGTTAGGGTCTTTCGGTTCCATGTAGCAGTCCTGCGGTTGAGTTGACCCCATGATGTAGGTCGCTTCATGCGAGTACAAAAGTGAGATTCCCGGGGTCCTTTGGGCGAGCCGAACGGTCGACCGCAGTTGCCCCATCAAGAATAGAAATACATCGATTTCAATAAGATAGGCCTTTGTCAAACTGCGCACTGATCAGACTGGCGCCCCCCTCCCGGTCGGTGCACATCGATCAGTAGAGTGGAGGTTCGGCGCTTCTGGTCGCCCCGGACAACCTCAGACCCATTGAATGAGTAACCGAAGGATCGGTCCACTACATGGTAGCGGCGCGCTAGCGCTAACAGTCGCTGGTGCCGAGCCGGCTACGACGCTGCGCACCAGCAGCGTCGTAGCCCCCCTCACTGTCATCATGTCTAATCATTTGAGTGGGCAGCCATCAACGTAGCACCGCACTTGGGTATGGAAACGAAACACTGAAATGAGAGAGAGAGCACCGCCAGCTGGTCCTTATTCTTGCAACTGTAGCCGCACTCCAGGTGATCTTTGGCCTGGTCATGTACTTCACCTTTGGTGACTGGACGAAGAGCGGCGTCTTTGGCGAAACATTTGGAGCCGTGGACTCGCTTTTCTCCAGCCTGGCGTTTGGCGCCCTGATCTACACGATCATTCTTCAGTCGAAGGAGCTAAAGCTGCAACGCGAGGAACTACAGCTAACGCGCGCATAGACTGCTGATTCGGCAGCAGCCCAGAAGGATCAAGCCAGGTACACGCTGCTGACAGCACAGATCACTGCTGCAATGTCCGCCCAACAGATCTACGTGGATCACTATCTGGCTAATAAGCGGTTCCCTGGCCAGGTAGGCTTCGATCCCAACGGCATGAGGCTCCACCTTTCCGGGCTCATTGAGAGAACCGAGCATCTGGCCAAGGTAGCGGCTAATGAGACGAAGGTTTGATGGGGCACCCACATTATTTGAGTGCAGGGGACCTTGCTAGCAGCCGACCGAAGCCTTGGGCATTACACATCCTACGCGCCAGTTTGGCAGCAGTGCTATCAGGCAACACCCTCAAATTCGGGGGGGGACGTCGATGGTGATGCGGCGCTGCGGAAACTCGAACTGCGAACAGACGATGGCGGCACGCACGCGGTCGCGAGATTCGCGCACGGCGGTTCTCGGCAGGCCCACCATCTGGGTGTGTGGCAGGCCGCCGGAGAGCACTACTTCAACGCGGACTGCAAGTCGCGTTGACGATGGGCGCCGGCGCGGCTAGGGACTAGTGCGAGGATCCTGCACCGTATTCTCTGTCTCTAATATGCACCACCTGGAATAACAGGCAGGCGTCAATCAGCGGCTTCGTGCCACGAAGTCTACAGGCGCTCTGGCACTATCGATTCCTATTCATGATCGTGCAATGAATTTTGGGCAGCGTGATTCTTCGTGATGCTAAGCGATTGCGACAGCTCATCCACTCCCACCACGATCCAACTGCCGATACCCGATCGCCTCGGCCACATGCGCCGTCCGAATGTCCTCACTCCCCTCCAGGTCGGCCACCGTCCGCGCCACCCGAAGAATGCGATGCATCGATCGCGCGGACAGCTGCAATCGTTCCACCGCATCCTCAAGCAGTTGCCTGTCCGGTGTGGACAGCCGGCAGTGCTGCGCCAGCTCGCCGGGCTGCAACTGCGCATTGGCCTTCCCGCTGCGGCCCAGTTGCACTTCGCGCGCCGCCACTACCCGCGCCCGCACCGTGCTGCTGTCTTCGCCGCACGGCGTGTCATCGCGGAGTTCGTGCGGCTCCAACCGCGGCACCTCCACATGCAGGTCGATGCGGTCCAGCAGCGGGCCGGACACGCGGCCGCGATAACGTTGGATGCCATCGCCCGCGCAGCGACAGCGCCCGCTCCGGTCACCGGCCCAGCCGCAGGGGCAGGGGTTCATCGCGGCCACCAGCTGGAAGCGTGCAGGAAACGCTTCACTGCGCGAGGCGCGGGCGACCACCACCTGGCCCGACTCCAATGGCTCGCGGAGTACCTCCAACGCATGGCGGCTCCACTCGGGCAGCTCATCCAGAAACAGCACGCCGTTGTGCGCCAGCGATATCTCGCCCGGGCGCGGGAACGAGCCGCCGCCCACCAGCGACACCGCGCTGGCCGTGTGATGCGGGGATCGGTACGGGCGCTGCCGCCAACGCGCCGTGTCGATGCCTCCGCCTGTGCAGGACGCCACCGTGGCAGTCTCCAGCGCCTCCAGCTCGGTGGCGTCGGGCAGGATGCCGGGCAACCGCGAGGCCAGCAGCGTCTTGCCGCAGCCCGGCGTGCCGATCAGCAACAGGTGGTGACCACCCGCAGCGGCCACTTCCAATGCCCGTCGTGCCTGCGGTTGGCCGCGTACGTCGCGCAGGTCGGGCATGGGCAGGCTGGCGACGTCGGCAGGCAGGGCCTTGGGCAACGTGCGCTCGCCCAGCCCGGCGCATGCTTCCAGCAGCGTCCGCGCTACGCGCACATCGGCGTGCCCGGCCAGGCCGGCTTCGGCGGCGTTTTCCGGTGGCACGATCAGGGTGCGGCCAAGCCGGGCGGCGGCAAGCGCGGCAGGCAGCACGCCGTTCACCCCGCGTAGCTCACCGGTCAACGCCAGCTCGCCCAGAAATTCGTAGCGTGATAACACCTGCGTATCGATCTGCCCGCTGGCGGCGAGGATGCCCAGCGCGATGGCCAGATCGAAGCGGCCGCCTTCCTTGGGCAGGTCGGCCGGGGCCAGGTTGATGGTGATGCGGCGCTGCGGAAACTCGAACTGCGAACAGACGATGGCGGCACGCACGCGGTCGCGCGATTCGCGCACGGCGGTTTCCGGCAGGCCCACCATCTGGGTGTGCGGCAGGCCGCCGGAGAGCAGCACTTCAATGCGGACGGCGGGCGCGTTGACGCCTGCGCGGGCACGGCTGTGGACCAGCGCCAGGCTCATGCGGTTACCGGGGTTGGTTGGGGTGAGGGCGATGATGGCGGCTGCGCGCAGCCCGGTATGTAGGCGCTCGCACCGGCGTGGCGTCGGGCTTCTGCGGTCGCGGCCGTTCATGCGCTGCCGCTAGACTGGAGGTCCCCCGTGCACCGCCCGAATGTTGAACCTGATGGATATGCCCCACCGCCCCAGCCCGGTCCACCTCATCGCCATCGACATGGATGGCACCCTGCTCAACCCCGCCCACAAGCTTACGCCGCGGGTGAAGCAGGCCATTGCCGCGGCCCGCGCGCAGGGCGTGCGGGTGGTGCTGGCCAGCGGTCGGCCGGTGTCCGGGCTGGCACCGTTCCTGACCGAGCTGGGTATCGAGGGCGATGCGGAATTCTGCATCGCCTGCAATGGCGCGGTGGTGGAGAACCTCGGTAGCGGGCAGCGCGTGGTGGAGTATCCGCTGAGCTTCGAGGACTTCCTGTTCTGCGAGCGGATCGCGCGCGATCTGGGTATCCATTTCCAGGCGCTGGATGGCCGGCGCATGTACACGCCCAATCAGGACATCAGCATCTACACGGTGGCCGATTCGCACCTGTCGCACGTGCCGCTGTCGTACCGGCGGGTGGAGGACATGGACCCGGCGATGC
>NZ_QAIW01000090.1:0-12794 GCF_003061285.1 Stenotrophomonas sp. HMWF003
CCTGGAAAAGGGCCGCCTGGTGATCTTCGCCGCCGGCGTCGGCAGCCCGTTCTTCACCACCGATTCGGGCGCTGCCCTGCGCGCCATCGAGATCGGCGCGGACCTGCTGCTGAAGGCCACCAAGGTCGACGGCGTGTACGACAAGGACCCCAACAAGTACAGCGACGCGGTCCGCTTCGACAGCCTGACCTACGACGAAGTGATCCGCCGCGGCCTGGAAGTGATGGACACCGCCGCCTTCGCCCTGGCGCGCGACAGCGACCTGCCGCTGCGCGTGTTCGACATGGGCCAGCCGGGCGAACTGCTGAAGATCCTGCACGGCGACAACATCGGCACCCTGGTGCGCGGTCGCGACCAGGCTGCCTGAACGACGCAGTCATCCCGGCTGTCGGCCTGCGGCCGACCCCGCCGGGCACGCTGAGCTGCGGGTGCCGGCCGACGGCCGGCCCCGATAAGGCGGGCCACCCCCATATTCGCCTATAATCGTCCGATTACCAGTTACATCCAGGATTCGGGCGATGCTCAACGATATCAAGCAGGACGCGCAGACGCGCATGGCCAAGAGCATCGATGCTCTGAAGCACACCCTGACCTCCATCCGCACCGGCCGCGCCTCGCCGGCGCTGCTGGACCGCATCACGGTCAAGGCGTACGGCACCGACACCCCGCTGAACCAGGTCGCCTCGATCAGCGTGTCCGAAGGCCATTCCCTGGTCATCACCCTGTTCGACAAGGGCATGATCAAGGACGTCGAGAAGGCCATCTACGCCTCCGACCTCGGCCTGACCCCCAACGTGGCCGGCACCGTGATCCGCCTCAACCTGCCGCCGCCGACCGAAGAACGTCGCCGCGAGCTGGGCAAGCAGGTGCAGAAGGAAGGCGAAGGCGCCAAGATCGCCATCCGCAACATCCGCCAGGACGCCAACAAGGCCATCGCCAGCCTGATCAAGGACAAGGCGATCAGCGAAGACGACAAGAAGCGCGGCGAAGACGACATCCAGAAGCTGACCGACAAGTCGATCAAGGACGTCGATAGTGTCGTGGCTGAAAAAGAAAAGGAACTGATGGCGGTCTGAGCCCCATGTCCCAGGCCCCGACCTCCAGCACCCCTGCGGCCATCCCGCGCCACGTTGCCATCATCATGGATGGCAACGGGCGGTGGGCGCAGAAGCGGCGCCGCCCGCGCCTGATCGGCCATCGGGCCGGTGCGCGCGCGGTCAACCGCACCATCGATTTCTGCCTGGAACGCGGCATCGCCGCGTTGACCCTGTTTGCCTTCTCCAGTGAGAACTGGGGCCGGCCAACCGACGAGGTCGACGCGCTGATGAAGCTGTTCCTCAATGCGCTCGACCGTGAAGTGGACGAGCTGCATCGGCGTGGCGTGCGCGTGCGCTTCATCGGCGAACGCGAACGCTTCGGCGCCGGGCTGGTCAGCCGCATGCAGCTGGCCGAACAGCGCACCGCCGACAACCGCGCCATGACCCTGAACATCGCCGCCAGCTATGGTGGTCGCCAGGACATCGCCCGCGCCGCGCGCGAGCTGGCCGCAGAGGTGGCCGCCGGGCGCCTGGTGCCCGAACAGATCGACGAAGCGATGTTGTCCAGCCGGGTCGCGCTGGCCGACCTGCCACCGCCGGACCTGTTCATCCGTACCGGCGGCGACACCCGTATCAGCAATTTCCTGCTGTGGCAGCTGGCGTATACCGAATTGTGGTTCACCGACGTGCTGTGGCCCGAGTTCGACGCCGCCGTCCTGCAGCAGGCGCTCGACGCCTATGCCGCCCGTGAACGCCGCTTCGGCCTGACCAGCGCCCAGATCGCCGCCCTGGCCACCGAGACGTCCACCCCATGACCAAGACCCGAGTCATCGCCGCGCTGATCATGGCGCCGGTCGCCATCGCGGCCATCCTGCTGCTGCCCACCCAGTGGCTGGCCGCCGCCGCCGCCGCCGTGTTCCTGATCGGCCTGTGGGAATGGCTGAAGCTGGCCGACGTGGACGACACCCTCGCCCGCACCGTGCTGCTGGTGCTGAACCTGCTGCTGATGGTGCTGATGGTGTGGGCCGGCGACGGCTCGCTGGTGCTGTACCAGATCGCCGCACTGGTCGGCATCGGCTGGTGGCTGATGGCGCTGCTGTGGCTGCGCTTCTTCACCTTCGGCGCCAGCCCGAGCAGCCCCGCGCGTGCGCTGAAGCTGCTGGCCGGCACCCTGGCCATCGTGCCGGCGTGGGCCTCGCTGGTGCTGATCCATGCCAGCGGCAGCAACGGCCACCTGTGGCTGCTGACGGCACTGGCCGTGGTCTGGGCGGCCGATTCGGGCGCCTACTTCGCCGGTCGCACCTTCGGCCGCACCAAGCTGGCCCCGCGGATCAGCCCCAACAAGACCTGGGAAGGCCTGGGCGGCGGCATGGTGGCCGGGTTGGCGGTCGCGCTCGGCTTCGGCTACATGGCCGGCATCGACAACGCCCACGTGCTGGGCCTGGTCATCACCGCCGTGGTGACCGTGTTCGCCTCGGTACTGGGTGACCTGTACGAGAGCCTGATCAAGCGCCACGCCGGCGCCAAGGACTCGGGCCACATCATTCCCGGCCACGGTGGCGTGCTGGATCGCATCGACGGCGTGCTCGCCGCCCTGCCCGTGTTCGCACTGGGCAAGGAAATCTTCGGATTCTGAACATGGTCAGCGTTACCGCTCCCCGCCGGGTCGCCGTGTTCGGCGCCACCGGCTCGATCGGCGCATCGGCGCTGGATGTGATCGCGCGTCATCCCGACCGCTACCGCGCCAGCGTGCTGGCGGCCGGGCGCCAGGTGGAGGCGCTGGTGGCGCTGTGCGTGCAGCATCGACCCGATCATGCCGTGATCGCCGACGACGCCCTGTTCGCCGCGCTGCGTGACGGCCTGCGCGACGCCGGGCTGCCCACCCAGGCCCACGCCGGCGCCGCCGCGCTGGACCAGCTGGCCGCCAGTGCCGAATGCGACACCCTGGTCGCTGCCATCGTGGGCGCCGCCGGGCTGTCCTCGACCCTGGCCGCCGCTGCGGCGGGCAAGCGCATCCTGCTGGCCAACAAGGAATCGCTGGTGCTGGCCGGCGAGCTGCTGATGCGCCAGGCCGCGTCCGCCGGGGCCGAAATCATTCCGATCGACAGCGAACACAGCGCGATCTTCCAGTGCCTGCGCTCGCGCGATGCCAGTCTGGAAGGCGCCGGCGTCCGCCGGATCCTGCTGACCGCCTCGGGCGGCCCGTTCCGTGGGCGCAGCCGCGCCGAGCTGGGCCAGGTCACCCCGGCGCAGGCCGTGGCGCACCCGAAATGGTCGATGGGACCGAAGATCTCGGTCGATTCGGCGACGTTGATGAACAAGGGCCTGGAAGTCATCGAGGCCCACCACCTGTTCGGCGTGCCGGGCGAGCGCATCGAGGTGCTGGTGCACCCGCAGAGCCTGGTGCATTCGCTGGTCGAGTTCGTCGACGGCTCCACCCTGGCCCAGATGGGCCTGCCGGACATGCGCACCACCCTGGCCGTGGGCCTGGGCTGGCCGCAGCGGATCGAATCCGGGGTCGGCGGGCTGGATCTGCTGGCCCAGGGCCGGCTGGATTTCGAGGCGCCCGACAACGACGCCTTCCCCTGCCTGGGCCTGGCCTGGCAGGCCATGGCCGCCGGCGGTACCGCACCGGCCATCCTCAATGCCGCCAATGAAGTGGCTGTTTCAGCATTTCTTCAGGGAAAAGTCGCTTTCCTTGCCATTCCGGCGCTGGTGGCTAACGCTCTGTCAACATTGTCGGTCGAGTCCGCCGATACACTGGCGGTCCTGCTGGCTGCCGACCAGCGCGCCCGCCTGATCACCCAAGCCGCCATCGACCACGCCTGAATGCCCTTCCCGCCCTTCTCCAGTGCCGTCCACCATGGCTGAATTCATCGGATCTGTCTGGTGGATGATCGTCAGCCTCGGCGTGCTGGTGACGTTCCATGAATTCGGCCACTACTGGGTGGCGCGCCGCTGTGGGGTGAAGGTGCTGCGGTTCTCGGTCGGCTTCGGCCGCCCGCTGTGGATGCGGCGCAACCGCGCCGGCACCGAGTTCGCCATCGCGGCCATCCCGCTCGGCGGCTACGTGAAGATGCTCGACGAACGCGAAGTCGAGGTGCATCCGCACGAGCGTAACCAGGCCTTCAACCACAAGAGCGTGTGGCAGCGCATCGCGATCGTGGCCGCCGGCCCGGCCGCCAACCTGCTGCTGTGCATCGCCCTGCTGTGGGCGATGTTCGTGCTGGGCAAGCAGGATTACTCCCCCACCATCGGCCGCACCAGCGGCATGGCGCAGGCCGCCGGGCTGCAGTCGGGCGACCGGCTGATCAGCGTGGACGCGCGCAGCGTGGTGACCGCCGGCCAGGCCAGCATGGCGCTGACCACCGCCGCCATGGACCGCCACGACGCGCGCCTGGAAGTGCTGGACGCGCAGGACCGGGTACAGACCCGGGTGCTGCCGCTGTCGCAGCTGCCGCAAGGCTTCGACGAGCGTCGGGTGCCGGTGCTGGCCGGGCTGACCTGGCAGTTCTGGCTGCAGCCGGCACTGGTCGAAAAAGTCGTGCCCGACTCGGCCGCCCAGGGCGTACTGCTGCCGGGCGACCTGATCGTGGCCGTGGACGGCCAGCGCATCGACGCCATCGACCAGGTGTTCACCGAAATCCACACCCTGGGCAAGCGCGGCGGCCCGGGCATGATCGAAGTACTGCGCGGCGGCGAGCGGCTGGCGCTGGAGATCACCCCGCGCCAGGGCAAGGACGGCCATGGCCAGCCCACCTGGCAGATCGGGATCGGTTTTGCCCAGTCCAGCGCGCCGGCCTACGACGCCGAGCTCAAGTACGGGCCCTTGGCGGCCCTGCCGGTCGCCCTGCGTGAAACCGCGCGGATGGCCGGTGATTCGCTGGGCATGATGCGCCGCATCGTCACCGGCAGCGCCTCGCTGCAGAACATTTCCGGCCCGGTCACCATTGCCCGCGTGGCCAATGTGTCGGCCCAGCGGGGGTTGGACTGGTTCCTGTTCTTCCTGGCCCTGCTGTCGCTGAGCCTGTGCATCATCAACCTGTTGCCCATCCCCATCTTGGACGGCGGGCACCTGCTGTATTACCTTATTGAGTTGGTCAAGGGCAGCCCGCTGAGCGAGCGCGCCATGGCTGCCGGCCAGTACGTCGGGCTGGCGCTGCTGGCCGGGCTGATGGGGTTGGCGTTCTACAACGACATCCTCGGCCTGGCCGCGCGATGAACTTTTTCCCTTTTGTCGTCGTCTTATGCGCCGGCATCCCGCAACATTGCATTCGACTCCAACCGGACGTGACATGACGCGACTCCCCAATCGCCGCCTGCTTGCCCTTGCACTCGCCGCCGGTTTCGGCGCGCCCGCCCTGGCCCAGGCAGCCGAGCCCTTCACCGTCAGCGACATCCGTGTCGATGGTCTGCAGCGCATCACCTCCGGTACCGTGTTCACCTACCTGCCGGTGGAACGTGGCGAAACCCTGACCGACAACAAGGTCGGCGAGAGCATCCGTGCGCTGTACAAGACCGGCTTCTTCGAAGACGTGCAGCTGGATCGCCAGGGCGACATCCTGGTGGTCACGGTCAAGGAGCGCCCGGCGATCAACAAGTTGACCGTCACCGGCAACAAGGACATCAAGAGCGACCAGCTGCTCAAGGGCCTGAGCGACATCGGCCTGACCGAGGGCGGCACCTTCGACCGCCTGAGCCTGGACCGCGTGACCCAGGAACTTCGCCGCCAGTACAACGACCGCGGCAAATACAACGTGGACATCACCCCCACGGTGAGCCCGCTGGACCGCAACCGCGTGGACATCACCATCGCGATCAAGGAAGGCAAGGCGGCCAAGATCCAGCACGTCAACCTGGTGGGCACCGAGAAGTTCGCCTCCGAAGACATCCTGGAAACCTGGGAGTCCAAGGAGCACAACTGGGCCTCGTGGTACCGCCGCGATGACCAGTACTCCAAGGAAAAACTGTCCGGCGACCTGGAAAAGCTCAATTCCTGGTACCTCGACCGCGGCTACGTGGACTTCAGCATCGATTCCACCCAGGTCTCGATCAGCCCCGACAAGCGCGACATGTTCATCACCGCCGGCGTGACCGAAGGTGAGCAGTACAAGATCTCCGAGATCAAGGTCACCGGCGACACCATCCTGCCGCAGGAAGATGTCGAGCGCATGGTGATCCAGAAGTCCGGCGACACGTTCTCGCGTGCGCTGCTGGAATTCAGCTCGGACGCGATCACCAACTCGCTGTCCAACATCGGCTACGCCTTCGCCAAGGTCAACCCGATCCCGACCAGCAACCGCGCCGACCGTACCGTGGCGATCAACATGCAGGTCGTGCCGGGCCCTCGCGTGCAGGTGCGTCGCATCACCTTCAAGGGCAACACCCGCACCTCCGACGAAGTGCTGCGTCGTGAAATGCGCCAGTTCGAAAACAGCTGGTACTCGCAGGCCGCGATCGATCGTTCCAAGATCCGCCTGCAGCGCCTGGGCTACTTCGAATCGGTCGACGTCGAGACCCCGCCGGTCACCGGCAGCAACGACCAGGTCGACGTGGTCTACAACGTCAAGGAAACCACGTCGGGCAGCTTCGTGTTCGGCCTGGGCTATTCGCAGTCCTACGGCATGACCACCTCGGTGCAGCTGTCGCAGAACAACTTCCTCGGCGGCGGCAACCGCGTGTCGGTCGAAGCCTCGCGCAGCAGCTACCTGCAGCGTTACGGCTTCAGCTACACCAACCCGTACTTCACCGATGACGGCGTGTCGCTGGGCTACAACCTGTCCTGGCGCGAACTGGATTACTCCGACTTCAACACCGCCCAGTACAACAGCACCAACCGTTCGGCGCAGATGGTGTTCGGCGTGCCGATCACCGAGAACGACACGGTCTCGCTGATGGTCGGTATCGACAGCAACCAGATCAACACCTACCAGGGCTCGACGCCGCAGTCGATCATCGACTACATCAATGCGATCGGCACCAAGACGTTCCACTCCTGGCGCACCGAACTGGGCTGGGCCCGCGATACCCGCAACGATTACTTCATGCCCACCCGCGGTACCTACCAGCGTGTCGGCCTGGAAACCACCCTGCCGGGTTCGACGATCGAGTACTACAAGCTGAACTACCAGTTCTCCAAGTACTGGCCGATCATTCCGTCGCTGGTCATCAACACCCGTGCCGAAATCGGCTACGGCGACAGCTATGGCAAGGACATCACGCGCGACCTCTGCTACACCGCACCGACCGCGGCCAACCCGAACCCGACCCAGACGGTGAACTGCAACTCCGCCTCGGCAGATTACGTGAAGACCGTGACCGCCACCGGCCTGCCGTTCTACGAGAACTTCTACGCCGGCGGTACCAACTCGGTGCGCGGCTTCGAGGACAACACCCTCGGCCCGCGTGAAGTCACCTCCGGCTACCCGGACGGCCAGCCGTTGGGTGGTTCGCTGAAGACCGTCGGTTCGGTCGAAGCCTACTTCCCGCGCCTGTTCGACAGCCCGTCGGCCCGTATCTCGGCCTTCGTGGACTTCGGCAACGTGTACAACGGCAGCAAGAACTTCAAGGCCAACGAACTGCGCGTGTCCACCGGTGTGGCCCTGCTGTGGCGCGCCCCGGTCGGCCCGATCTCGATCAGCTATGCGTTCCCGCTGAAGAAGGAAGACGGCGACGAGATCGAGCGTCTGCAGTTCACGTTCGGCGGCCAGTTCTGATCGACGAAGGGCCTTTCCACCAGATGCGCTACGACACGCCGGGCTTTGCCCGGCGTTTTCGTTCGTGGGGATTGGCCACTGGCCGGCTGCGTGGAAGGGCGGGAGTGCCGTGCCGACCAACGATCGGCGCCTGCCATCCCATGGGGTGGGATGTGCCGGGGAGCCGGTCAGCCGGCCAGCGGCCGGCACTACCCGCTGCGTTGGCAGGGCGTCCGCCGGGAGGCATGCCCCGCCCCGCATGACCGAACCTGCGCCACACGGTAAACTTCCGCCGTGAATACTCCTACCTACACCGCCCAGCAACTCGCCGAGCAGTTCGGCCTGCAGGTCCATGGCGACGGCAGCACCGCCATCCATGGCGTGGCCACGCTTGCCCATGCCGGCCCTGGCCAGCTCACCTTCCTTGCCAACCCGCGCTACCGGGCCCAGCTGGCCGACAGCCAGGCCGGCATCGTGGTGCTGCGCGCCGAGGACGCCGAGGCCGCCCCCGGCAGCGCCCTGATCGCCAAGGACCCGTACACCACCTTCGCCAAGATCGGCGCGCTGTTCGACATCGCCCCCGCGCGACCGGCCGGCATCCATCCCAGCGCCGTCATCGACCCCACCGCCCAGGTTGCCGCCAGCGCCCACATCGGCCCGTTCGTCAGCATCGGCGCCGGCAGCGTCGTCGGCGAGAACTGCATCATCGGCACCGGCAGCATCATCGGTGAGAACTGCACCCTGGACAGCGGCTGCGAACTGATCGCCCGCGTCACCCTGGTCACCCGCGTCAAGCTCGGCAAGCGCGTGCGCATCCATCCCGGTGCCGTCCTCGGTGCCGACGGCTTCGGCCTGGCCATGGACGCCGGCAAGTGGATCAAGGTGCCGCAGCTGGGCGGCGTGCGCATTGGCGACGACTGCGAAATCGGCGCCAACACCTGCGTCGACCGCGGCGCCCTGGAGGACACCATCCTCGACGAGGACGTGCGCCTGGACAACCTGGTGCAGATCGCCCACAACGTCCAGATCGGCGCCCACTCGGCCATCGCCGGCTGCACCGGCATTGCCGGCAGCGCCAAGATCGGCCGCTACTGCCTGCTTGGCGGGCATGTGGGCGTGGTCGGCCACCTCGAAATCTGCGACAAGGTCGTCATCACCGGCAAGTCGGTGGTGCGCAACTCCATCCACGAGCCGGGTGAGTATTCCTCCGGCACCCCATTGACCGACAACCGCACGTGGCGCAAGAACGCCGCGCGCTTCAAGCAGCTCGATACGCTCGCACGCCGGGTCCTCGCTGCTGGCAAGGAGAAAGAATGAACGACACGCTGCAGCTTCCGATCGACATCACCCAGATCCAGGAGCTGATCCCCCACCGCTACCCGTTCCTGCTGGTGGACAGGGTCGTCGAACTCGACGTCGAGACCAAGCAGATCGTGTGCCAGAAGAACGTCAGCTACAACGAGCCGTACTTCCAGGGCCACTTCCCGGGTCGCCCGATCATGCCCGGCGTGCTGATCATCGAAGCGCTGGCCCAGGCCGGCGGCGTCATGACCCAGCTGACCCTGGGGCGTGACGCGCAGTCCAAGCTGTTCTACATGGTCAAGGTCGAAAACGCCCGTTTCAACAAGCAGGTGGTCCCCGGCGACGTGCTCATGCTGCATGTGCAGATGAAGCGCCTGATCCGCAACATGGGCTGGTACTACGGCGAAGCCCGGGTCAACGGCGAAGTCGTGGCCAGCGCGGAAGTCATGTGCGCCGGCGCCAAGGGCTGAGCCACCACGGAGGCAGGAATGACTGACAACGCACCACGGATCCATCCCACGGCAGTGATCGAGGAAGGCGCGCGCCTGGCCGACGACGTGCAGGTCGGCGCCTTCACCCTGATCGGTGCCGATGTCGAGATCGGCGCCGGCACCGTGATCGGTCCGCACTGCTCGATCCACGGCCCGACCCGCATCGGCCGCAACAACCGCTTCATCGGCCACGCCGCGATCGGCGGCGAACCGCAGGACAAGAAGTACCGCGCCGAACGCACCGAACTGGTGATCGGCGACGGCAACGTCATCCGCGAGTTCGTCACCATCAACCGCGGCACCGAAGGCGGCGGTGGCATCACCACCGTCGGCGACGACAACTGGATGCTGGCCTACACCCACGTGGCCCACGACTGCCACGTCGGCAGCCACTGCGTGTTCTCCAACAACACCACGCTGGCCGGCCACGTGAGCGTGGGCGACTACGTGATCATCAGCGGCTTCGCCGGCGCGCACCAGTTCTGCCGGATCGGTGCGCACGCCTTCCTGGGCATGGGCGCGCTGACCAATGGCGACGTGCCGCCGTTCACCATGGTGGGCAGCGACTCGCTGGGTCGCCCGCGCGGCATCAACAGCGAAGGGCTCAAGCGTCGTGGTTTCGACGCCGAGCGCATCGCCAGCATCAAGCGCGCCTACCGCACCCTGTACGTGGCCGGCCTGCCGCTGGCCGAGGCCAAGGTGCAGCTGGCCGAACAGGCCGCGCACAGCGCCGACGTCAAGGACCTGCTGGACTTCATCGAGCACGCCGAGAGGCCGCTGCTGCGATGACGGCCTCTGGCGGGCACACTCCAGCGGGCACCACCGCCCAGGTCATTGAACTGGCGGCGGTGATCGGCGCGCTGGACAACGCGGCCGCGGCGACCACGTCGAACCGGCCCGTGCGGATCGCGCTGGTGGCCGGCGAGGCCTCCGGCGACCTGCTCGGTGCCGGGTTGGTGCGCGAACTGAAGGCGCGCTTCCCGCAGGCCGAGTTCGCCGGTATCGGCGGTGACGCGATGCGCAGCGCCGGCTGCCAGACCTGGTTCGACGCCAGCGAACTGGCAGTGATGGGGCTGACCGAGATCCTGCGCCACCTGCCCCGGCTGCTGAAACTGCGCGGCGAGTTCCGTCGCCGCGCACTGGAGTGGCAGCCGGACGTGTTCATCGGCATCGACGCACCCGATTTCAACCTGGGCGTGGAGCGCTGGCTGAAGGAACGCGGCGTCACCACGGTGCACTACGTGAGCCCGTCGGTGTGGGCCTGGCGCGAGAAGCGCGCCGAGAAGATCGGGGCCAGCGCCGACCTGGTGCTGTGCCTGTTCCCGATGGAACCGCCGATCTACGCCAGGCACGGCATCGATGCACGCTTCGTGGGCCACCCGATGGCCGACGATATTCCGCTGCACAGCGACCGCGACCAGGCGCGCATGGCGCTGGGCCTGCCATCGAATGCGAAGGTGCTGGCCGTGCTGCCGGGCAGCCGCCTGGGCGAGATCGGCAAGCTGGGCGAAGCCTTCTTCGAAGCCGCCTGGCAGGTCTCCGAACGCATTCCGGGCCTGCACGTGGTGGTGCCGGCCGCCAACCCGGCCTGCCGCCAGTTGATCAGCGAGCAGTTGTCGCGCTCGGCGTTGCCGATGGCGTACTCGCACTTGCTCGATGGTGACGCACGCAACGCGATGATCGCCGCCGACGTGGTGGTGCTGGCGTCGGGCACGGCGACGCTGGAAACGATGCTGGTGAAGCGGCCGATGGTGGTGGGCTACCGGGTGGCCGAGCTGACCTACCGGATCGTGAAGGCGCTGGGGCTGATCAAGGTGGACCGGTTCGCGCTGCCGAACATTCTGGCGGGCAAGGACCTGGCACCGGAGTTGATCCAGCACGACTGCGTGCCGGACAAACTGGCCGCAGCGATTCTGCAGTGGTTCGATCATCCGCAGCGCGCGATCGACCTGCAGGACACCTACCAGCAGCTGCACCTGCAACTGCGCCAGGATGCGTCGGCGCGTGCGGCCGACGCGGTGGCCGAGCTGCTGGCGCGCAAGGCGACGGCATGAGCCGGCGGCACGCGGCAGCCGCGTCGATGGCGCTGTTCGACGGGGCCGCGCTGGCGACGGTGGCACCGCGTTACGTGGCCGGGGTGGACGAGGCCGGTCGCGGTCCGTTGGCCGGGCCGGTGGCGGTGGCGGCGGTGGTGTTCTGCCCGGACCGGCCGCGGTTGAACGGGCTGGACGATTCCAAGCAATTGACGGCGCTGCGCCGTGACCAGCTGTTCGACAAGATCCAGGACCGTGCGCTGGCCTTCCACGTGGTGATGGTGGAGGTGGGCGAGATCGATGCGCTGAACATCTACCAGGCGACGATGCTGGGGATGCGGCGCGCGGTGGAGGGGGTGTCCCACGTGGCGCAGTTCGCGCGGATCGACGGCAACGTGGTGCCGAAGGGGCTGCCCTGTCCGGCGCAGGCGCTGGTGGGCGGGGACGCGCTGGACCGGGCAATCATGGCGGCGTCGATTCTGGCCAAGGTGACGCGCGATCGGTTCATGCTGGCGCTGCACGAGGAGCACCCGGAATACGGGTTCGATCAGCACAAGGGCTACGGGACGCCGGCCCATCTGGCCGCCCTGCGCAATCACGGGCCCTGCCCCCAGCATCGCCGCAGCTTTGCGCCGGTTCGCGCTTGTTTTGAGGTGGTGTAGGTTTTTTTCATGCTGCGCATGGCCGAGGCGGGAGCCGGAGCCAGAGCCAGAGCAACTTCCAGAGCCAGAGCCGGAGCCACTGCAACAGCCGGGGGCCGGTTGCTCACTGTTGGGGCGGTACGGTTGGGTTGGCGGGACACGCCGCAAGTACGTCCCTGTAGGCTCGTTCGCGCCATCCATGGCGCTCTACGGTCCCGCCAACCCAACCGTATCGCCCCTCGACAGACTACCGGTGGCCTGGGTGACAGCGGCTTTTTAGCTTCGGTCGGGATCTCTGTGGATCCTGGAATCGCGGCTCCGGCGTCGGACTCGAAGATTCGTTGTTGCGGTAATTGGGAGTTAGGGATATTGGGTTTGGTCGTAGGTGCCGAGCGTTGCTCGGCACTAACCCCACCCCCAATCGACCACCTAAACGCCTTGGCTCTTGCCTTGGCCTTGGCCCTGCTCCGTTTCCCCCATGAGCACAGATGCACTATCGGGGGTGGGGGAGGTAGGGTTGCGGGACCGTAGAGCGCCATGGATGGCGCGAACGAGCCTACAGGGACGTACTTGCGGCGTGTCCCGCGACCCTGCC
>NZ_QAIW01000091.1:0-1153 GCF_003061285.1 Stenotrophomonas sp. HMWF003
CTGCGCAGCGCCACGCGCGCACACTGGAACCGCAAGGGCCCCGGCGCACGGTGTTTGCCGCGGACGTGGTGGGCAGCGCTGCGCAGATCGTGGACCTGCTGCAGTCCGATCCGGTGTTGCAGCAGGTGGACGAGCTGCGCGTAGAGCTGCCCTATGAACTTCCCGCCAGCGACTACCGGCGGATTCTGCAGATCGTGGCCGAACAGATTGCGCCGGCGCTGGGGTGGGCGGGCGCTGCCGCTGCACCCCGGTTGCGTGCGGCCCCATAACCCCAGGCGTTTTGCATATGGCCAACGCGCATTTGCGTGGCCGGATCCGACCGCTGATTGTCGAGTTACGACGCAGGCCCACGCGGCCACGTCTCTAGCATCAAGGTTCCAACGGCGCGCTGTTGCCGGCCATGACGAGGAACGTATCCGTGTCTGCTTATCCCCCGAACAAACCCATCCTGTTCCTGCTCGACCGTGAATTCGAAGACGGCCAACTCCCGGGCCAGCGCTTCTTCTGCCGGCACAGCCTGCTGCTGGAGGGCGCGTTGTCGAGCATCGAGGGACTGGATGCGCAGCTGGATGTGCGCCGGATCGGATTTGCCCGGCCGCGCCGCGAAGTGATCGCCGAGATCGGCGAACAGGACCAGTCGCTGCCCAAGCTGGTGCTGCCGCAAGGCGTGCAGTCGGCGCATGCCAGTGGCGCGCACGACGACCGCCAGTACATCTCCGGTGCCGAACCGATCCTGGCCGCGCTGAACGGGTTGCTGGGCATTCCCGTGGCCCATCCCTGAGCAAGGAGCACACGATGAGCTACCTGACCAGCGTGCTGGACAAGAGCCCGATCCGCGAGGGCGGTACGCCCGAGCAGGCGCTGCGCGACAGCCTGCGCCTGGCCCAGCATGCCGAGCATCTGGGCTACCACCGGTACTGGTTCGCCGAGCACCACGCGACCCCGCAACTGGCCAGCCCGGCGCCGGAAGTGCTGGCGGCCTGGGTGCTGGCACAGACCGCGCGCATCCGCGTCGGCACCGGCGGGGTGATGCTGCGCCACTACGCGCCATACAAGGTGGCCGAAACCTTCAACCTGCTGGCCAGCCTGGCCCCGGGCCGGGTGGACCTGGGCATCGGCAAGGCACCTGGCGGACTGCCGGCCTCCACGGCGG
>NZ_QAIW01000091.1:1163-8500 GCF_003061285.1 Stenotrophomonas sp. HMWF003
GGCCGCTGCCGCGCACGCCGCCGGAGCGCTTCCTGCTCGGTGCCAGCCCACAGAGCGCACGCCTGGCGGCCGAGCTCGGCTGGCGCTTCGTCTACGCGGCGCATTTCGATGGCGACCCGCGCAGCATCGAGGCGGCCTTCAGCGCCTACCGCGCGGTGTCCTCGCAGGCCCCGTTGCTGGCCACGGTGGCCTTCGCTGCACCCACGGCCGAGGCGGCCGCGCGCCATCTGGGCGCGTTGCGCATCTACAAGCTGCACCTGGGGCCGGGGCAAACCGTCAACCTGCCCAACCCGGAAGCGGCGGCCGAGTACGCGCGGCAGGTGGGCGTGGCCGACTACCGCATCGAAGAAACCCATCCCAGCGTGCTGTCCGGCGATGCACACCAAGTGCGCCGCGCGCTGGACGACCTGCACCAGCGCTTCGGTGTAGGCGAATTCATCCTGGATGCGCCGGTGGCCGACCTCGATGCACGCCTCACCTCACTTGAACTGCTGTCGCCCGCGCCCCGCGCGGCGGTGGCCTGATCCCCAGGAGTACGCCATGAGCAAGACCCCGCGTCCCATTCCGTTCGGCATCATGCTGCAGGGCCCCGGTAGCCATATGCACGCCTGGAAGCACCCCTCCAACGTGGCCGACGCCAGCGTCAACCTGCAGTACTACATCGACGTGGCACGCACCGCCGAAGACCACGGCATCGCATTCGGCTTCGTTGCCGATGGCCTGTACATCAACGAAAAATCGATCCCGCATTTCCTCAACCGCTTCGAGCCGATCACGCTCCTGTCGGCGCTGGCCACGGCCACCACCAGGATCGGCTTGGCCGGTACCTTGTCCACCTCGTACAGCGATCCTTATACGGTGGCACGGCAATTCGCCTCGCTGGACCTGATCAGCGGCGGGCGCGCGGGCTGGAACGTGGTGACCTCGCCGCTGGAAGGCTCGGGGCGGAACTATGGCCGCCCGCACCCCGAACATGCGCTGCGCTACCAGATCGCCGACGAGTACCTGGAGGTGGTACAGGGCCTGTGGGATTCCTGGGACGACGATGCCTTCGTGCGCGACCGCGACAGCGGCACCTTCTTCGCGCCTGAAAAATTCCGCCGGCTCGACCACAAGGGCCGGTTCTTCCAGGTGGAAGGCCCGCTCAATATCCAGCGCTCGCCGCAGGGGCAGCCGGTGATCTTCCAGGCCGGCGCGTCCGACGACGGCATTGCGCTGGCCGGCAAATACGCCGATGCGGTGTTCACCCATGCGCCGTCGCTGGAAGAAACCCGCGCGTTTACCCAGAAAGTGAAGAACGCGGCGATCGCACACGGTCGCAGTGCCGCCGATGTAAAGATTTTCCCGGGCATCGGGCCGATCGTCGGCGCTACCGCCGAAGAGACCGAAGCCAAGTACCAGGCCATCGCCGCGCTGGCCGGGCTGGACGATGCGCTGGCCTACCTGGGGCGCTTCTTCGACCACCACGACTTCACCCAGTACGACCCGGACGGTCCGTTCCCGGCGCTGGGCGACATCGGTGCCAATTCCTTCCGGTCAACCACCGACAAGATCAAGCAGGACGCCCGCGCGCAGGGCCTGACCCTGCGCCAGGTGGCGTTGCAGGCGGTCAGCCCGCGACCGAACTTCATCGGCACCGCCGAGCACGTGGCTGACGAGCTGATCCGCTGGTTCGAGGCCGGTGCCAGCGATGGCTTCATCCTGGGCTTCTCGGTGCAGCGTGAGGGCCTGGACGATTTCGTCGGCCAGGTATTGCCGATCCTGCAGGCGCGGGGCTACCACCGCGGCACGTTGGAGGGCGGCACGCTGCGTGACCACCTGGGGCTGCCGCGCAAGGCCAGCCGCTACGCCGGCGATACAGCACCCGTGCGCAAGGCGGGCTGAAGGAGCATCACGATGACCATTCTGCACCGGCCCCCGGTTGATATCGTTCCCCTGCAAGGCGGCGTGCTGCCTGCCATCGCAGCGCGCAATGCCGACGCCGTCGCGATCCGCCACGACCTGCACCAGCACCCCGAGCTGGCCTTCGAAGAGCACCGCACCAGCGCCCGCGTGGCCGAGCTGCTGCAGCAGTGGGGCTACGCGGTCACCACCGGCGTTGGCGGTACCGGCGTGGTGGGCACGCTGCAGCGCGGGCAGGGCAGCCGTCGCCTGGGCCTGCGCGCCGACATCGACGCACTGCCGATTCACGAGGTATCCGGGCTCGACTATGCCAGCCAGCGCGACGGGCTGATGCATGCCTGCGGGCACGATGGGCACACCGCCATCCTGCTCGCGGCCGCACACTACCTGGCCCACCACGGGCGCTTCGACGGCACCCTGCAGCTGGTTTTCCAGCCGGCGGAAGAAACCGGCTCGGGCGCATCGAAGATGATCGCCGACGGCCTGTTCGAGCGCTTCCCGGTGGATGCGATTTACGGCCTGCACAACTGGCCCGGCGTGCCGGCGGGGCACTTCGGGTTCGTCGATGGCCCGGCGATGGCATCGGTGGATTGGGCGAAAGTGCGGGTGGTAGGCAAAGGCGGCCACGGCGCCGAACCGCAGGGCAGTGTCGACCCGATCCTGGCCGCGGCGCATATCGTGACCGCGCTGCAGAGCGTGGTGTCACGCAATGTCGACCCGCGCCAGATGGGCGTGGTCACGGTGGGCTCCATCCACGGCGGCAAGGCCGCCAACGTGATTCCCGATGTGGTCGAGCTGACCCTCACCGTGCGCGCCTACCTTCCCGAGGTGCGCGACACCCTGCGCCGCCGCGTCACCGAGATCGCCGAACACACCGCGGTCGCCTTCGGTGCGCGTGCCGAGGTCGAGTTCCCGCGTGGTTTTCCCAGCGTGATCAACCATCCCGAGCAGACCGCGTTCGTGCGCCAGGTGGCGCTGGACGCGTTCGGTGCGCAGCAGGTGGTGGACGGGTTCGCGCCGCGCACGGCCAGCGAGGATTTCGCCTTCCTGCTGCAGGCGAGGCCGGGCAGTTTCGTGTTCGTGGGCAACGGCGACAGTGCGCCGCTGCACAGCCCGCGCTACGTGTTCAACGATGCAGCCATCGCGCCGGCGGCCAGCCTGTGGGCGCGGCTGGCCGAGCGTTACCTGGTGGAGGATGCGGCATGAGCGACCTGTTCCTGTACACCTCGGTGCACGACCCGCTGGCCAAGCCGCTGTTCGATGGGCTGGAGCAGGAGTACGACAGCCGGTACGCGGATGTGCGTGGCCGTATCGGCGGCAGCGCCCGCGAAGAACTGGAGCGCTACCCGGCCGAGGCATTCGCCGCACCGGTGGGGGCGTTCGTGCTGCTGCTGCGCGACGGTGCGGCCATCTCCGGCGGGGCGTTCATGCCGCACCGCGATGCCGACACCGCCGAGTTCAAGCGGATCTGGACGTTGCCGGGGCTGCGCCGCCAGGGCATCGCGCGACGCGTGCTGCAGGAGCTGGAGGACCAGGCCGTGCGGCAGGGCTACCGGCGCGTGTACCTGACCACCGGATTCCGCCAGCCCGAAGCGGTGGGGCTGTACCTGGGTCATGGCTACCGCGCGCTGTTCGACCTGCACGCCGACCCGGAAACCGTGGCCCACCTGCCGTTTGAAAAGCACCTGCCGCTGCTTCACACGGCCGCCAGCGCCGCGCCGCCGCTGCGGCAGGGAGTCCACGCATGAGCACCCCATCCAGCACGCTGCCGGGTATCGCTACACCCACCACGCCATCGCCCGCGCTGCGCATCGTGCCGGCGCGGCATCCGCTGCAGCTGGCCGGTACCGTAGTGGCGTTGGCCTTGATCCTGTTCGGCCTGCAGTCGGTGCTGGGCAACCCGCGCTGGGGCTGGGGCACCTTCGCCGAATGGTTCTTCGCCCGCCCGGTGCTGGAAGGGCTGGCCCGCACGTTGTGGCTGACCGCGTTGGGCACGGCGCTGGGCTTCGGCCTGGGCACCGTGCTGGCGCTGGCGCGGGTGTCCGGCTCGCCGCTGCTGGCGGCAGTGTCGTGGGGCTACGTGTGGCTGTTCCGCTCGATTCCGCTGCTGGTGCTGTTGCTGCTGCTCAACAACCTGGGCTATCTGTACAGCACCATCGCGCTGGGCGTGCCGTTCACCAGCATCACCCTGTTCTCGTACCCGACCACGCAGCTGATCGGCGTGTTCACCGCCGCGGTGCTGGGGCTGACGCTTAACCAGGCGGCGTTCTCGGCCGAGGTGATCCGCGGCGGCATTCTCTCGGTGGACCACGGACAGTACGAAGCCTCGGCCGCGCTCGGGCTGCCGCGCGGGCGGCAGATCCGCCGCATCATCCTGCCGCAGGCCATGCGCTCGATCCTGCCGGCCGCGTTCAACGACGTGATCGGGCTGGCCAAGAGCACCTCGGTGGTCTACGTGCTGGCGTTGCCGGAACTGTTCTACACCGTGCAGGTGATCTACCGGCGCAACCTGGAAGTGGTGCCGCTGCTGATGGTGGCCACGGTCTGGTACCTGGTGATCCTCACCGTGCTGTCGCTGGCCCAGCACCGCATCGAGCGGCGCTTCGCGCGCGGCCAGCTGCAGCGCGAACGCACGGTGTCCAAGGTGCCGCCACGTGCGCCTGCAGCGGCCACCGCTGCCCGCGCCGGGTCGCGTCCGTCGATCGCCCCGGTCCTGCAGGGCAACGGTGCCACGGTGTCGCTGCAGGGCGTGGGCAAGGTGTTCGGCGACCAGACTGTGCTCGATGACGTGCACCTGGAGCTGAAGGCAGGCAGCGTCACCGTGCTGATCGGCCCGTCCGGCGCCGGCAAATCCACCCTGCTGCGCCTGATCAATCATCTGGAACGTGCGGATCAGGGGTTCGTGACCGTGGGCGGGCAGCTGGTGGGCTACCGTCGCGAAGGCGAGACCCTGTACGAGTTGCCCGAAGGCGAAATCCGCCGGCGGCGCGCCGACGTGGGCATGGTGTTCCAGAGCTTCAACCTGTTCCCGCACCTGACCGCGCTGGAGAACATTGTCGAGGCGCCGATCGCGGTACGCGGCATTGCCCGCGAGCAGGCCGAGCAGCAGGCGTACGACCTGCTGGAGCGGATCGGCCTGGCCGACAAGGCGCATGCCTACCCGCGCGAGCTCTCCGGCGGCCAGCAGCAGCGCATCGCCATCGCCCGTGCGTTGGCACTGCAGCCCAAGGTGCTGCTGTTCGACGAACCAACCTCGGCGCTGGACCCGGAGCTGGTGGCCGAAGTGCTGAGCGTGATCGAAGAGCTGGCGCGTTCGGGCACCACCCTGGTGATCGTTACCCACGAGCTGGGCTTTGCCCGCCGCGTGGCCGACCACGTGGTGATGATGGACCAGGGCCGGGTGGTGGAGCAGGGCCCGCCGGCGGTGGTGTTCGACCGGCCGCGCCAGCCGCGCACCGCCGAGTTCCTTGCCAAGACGCTGTAACCGTACCTTTCACTTTCCGCAGGGAATCTGCATGAACGCTCCCCACACACGACGTTTCTCCACCGGCAGCGTGCTGGTTGCCGCGGCGCTGGTGATCGGCGTTGCCGGCATCGTCTACTCGCGCGTCCAGCAGGGCGGCGACGCGGCACCGGCGGCGCGCGCCACGCTGGCCGGTGATGCCGCGCCGGCCTTGCAAGGCACGCCGGATCCGAAGGCGAGCGCCTTGATCCCGGCGGGCTTCACTTTCGTCACCCCGGGCACGCTGACGGTGGCCACGCATCCGGGGCAGCTGCCGCTGGCCGATTACGGTGCCGACAACAAGCAGATCGTGGGGGTCGAGCCGGACATCGCGCGGTTGATCGCCGACGGCCTGGGCCTGAAGCTGGTGCTGGTACCGGTGGCCTGGCCGGACTGGCCGCTGGGGCTGCAGTCGGGCAAGTACGATGCGGTGATCTCCAACATCACCGTGACCGAAGCGCGCAAGCAGAAGTTCGACTTCTCCAGCTACCGTTATGACCTGCTGGGCATCTACACCCGCACCGATGGCCCGATCCAGAAGATCACCACGCCGGCCGATGTTGCCGGGCTGAAAGTGGTGGTGGGGGCCAGTACCAACCAGGACCAGATCCTGCGCGCGTGGGACCAGCAGAACATCGCGGCCGGCCTGAAGCCGGTGGAGTACCAGTACTTCGACGACGCGGTGGTGGGCCGGCTGGCGGTGATCACCGGACGCGCGGACGTGTCGTTCGAACCCAACGCCACCGGGGCGTATTCCGCGCGCGACGGCAAGGTGCGCCGGGTGGGCCTGTTCCCGGGCGGCTGGCCCGATGCGGCGGCGATTTCGGTGACCACGCGCAAGGGCAGCGGGCTGGCCGAACCCATCACCCACGCATTGAACACGCAGATTGCCTCAGGCACTTACGCCCAGGCGCTCAAGCGCTGGAATGTGAGCGAAGAGGCGGTAGCGCAGTCGCAGACCAACCCACCGGGGCTGCCGAACCTGTAACTGTCAGGACGCCAGCCAGACGATGCTCTCGGGCCTGTCGCCACCGCTGTGGAGAAAGGCGGACACGGCGCTTAAGCACTGCTCGACCGCCACGCACCAGGAAAGCGGGTAGGTGTCCACCTGCCCGTTGCCGAGCACGTAGTCGGCAGATCCGATGCGTGTGGCATCACCGCATGAACGCACGCCGGCATCGCCTTCAACCGGGATGTACATCAGCCAGGCATGGGCACCGTTGCGCAACATGCACAGGGTGGCACCGGTCGGCGCAGTCGCCCATAGCTCGAAGGCTGGCAGAGTGTTCGCCCGCGCGAGCGCTTCGCCCACCTGTGCTGGCGTCGTAGCGGCCACGCGCTGGCCATTGACGTCCAGCTCCATCGCGCTCGCGCTCCTTTGTTCGTCTGTTGGGTTCACCAGCGCGCTTCAAGCGTGCGGAACGGCTGCGCCAGCCGCACCCCATCGGCATCGTAATCGCGCACCGTGCGCCCATCCACGCGCACGCTGGCCGGGCGCGTGCGTGCCGGCCACCACACGCGCACGGCACTCTGCTTGCGCAGGCCGGGACGAAGGGTGACCCGCAGCGTGCCATCGTGCTGCCGCGCCTCCATCTGCAAGGTTCCATACGCGGTGGGCAGGCGATCAACGGCCAGTCCGTCCCCGGCCATCCACGACGGCGGAGCGCCCGGCAACAGCGACAGCGCATCGTCGTCCTCGCGCATCAGCATGCCGAACAGCGTGCGCCCGTACTCCGCGCCGATCCAGGTATGCGGCATGTCGCCCAGGTAGCGCGGAAAGCGCAGCCGCGAGTGCACGACTTCGGCGAGCACCTGCCATTCCAGCGGGCGCCGGTCGCGCAACAGGCCCTGCAGCAGCTCGTCGGCGGCGTCAGGCTGGTTGAGGTGCACGTAGCTGAGCACGTTGCGGATCTCATACGGCGTGTACGCATAC
>NZ_QAIW01000092.1:0-5860 GCF_003061285.1 Stenotrophomonas sp. HMWF003
GCACCAGCAGTTCGCGCAGCGTGTCCACGTCATCGCGCACTTCGCTGCTGTTGGTCTGGTCGGCGATGTCGTCGGCCAGCAGGGTCATGGTGGCCAGTGGCGTGTTGAGCTCATGGGCCACCGACGCGGCGTGGGTGGCCAGGGCCACGATGCCTTCATTGCGCACGAAGCGTTCGCGCAGCAGGGCCAGCTCATGCTCGCGGTGGCGCAGGGCGATCGCCAGGCGGGTGGCGAACACCAGCACTACCGTGGCCGACAGCAGGAAGTTGCAGACCACGCCCCACTGGTGCATCTGCATGGCGGTGAAGTAGCCGGCCGGCAGGGGCAGCCCGAAGATACCGCTGACCGCATAGCCGATCAGGCAGGTCGCGGCCACCGCCAGGGTCCAGCGCAGGGGCAGGGCGAGTGCGGCCAGGGCAATCAGGATCAGGAACAGGGAGCCGAACGGATTGCCGATGCCGCCGCTCCAGCCCACCATCCAGGTGAGCACGCAGACGTCCACCAGGATGTGGCCGAAGGCGGTCACCGGCGCGGTGTCGGCGTCGTTCACCCGCAACTGCGCGTACAGGTTGAACAGGGTCAGCGCGGCCACGCCGGCCCACAGCGGCAGCTGCGGCAGTTCCAGCCCCAGCACCGAGGTGGCCACCAGGATCGTGGCGGCCTGGCCGGCCACGGCAAGCCAGCGCAGGCTGCACAGGGTTCGGAGGAAGGGGGCGTCGGTGCCGGTCATTGCGCACATCCTATGCGCTCGGGGGCTGGCCTGCCTGCGACAATCGGCCGCATCGGTTGAATGAGCACCGACCAACGGCCGGTACCCACCCCGCGCGCGTGAACACGCTTGGCGCGCTAAAATGGGGAATGCATGACGCCGTGACCCAACCGACCCAACCGTCCGACACCACCGTGTGGGCCCGCCGCCAGACCCAGGCTGTCCGCATCGGCGGCGTGGTCGTGGGCGGGGGCAGCCCCGTGGTGGTGCAGTCGATGACCAATACCGACACCGCCGACATCGCCGCCAGCGTCAAGCAGGTGGCCGAATTGTGGCGGGCTGGGTCGGAGATGGTCCGGCTGACGGTCAACAACCCCGAGTCGGCCGCGGCCATCCCGCGGATCGTGGAAAAGCTGCAGATGATGGGCATCGACGTGCCCCTGATCGGCGATTTCCACTACAACGGCCACCAGCTGCTGACCCAGGAGCCGGCCTGTGCCGAAGCCCTGGCCAAGTACCGGATCAACCCCGGCAACGTGGGGTTCGGCAAGAAGAAGGACACCCAGTTCGCGCAGCTGATCGAGTTTGCGATCCGCTACGGCAAGCCGGTCCGCATCGGCGCCAACTGGGGCTCGCTGGACCAGTCGCTGGCGGCCCGCCTGATGGATGAGAACAGCCAGCGCGCCCAGCCTTGGGACGCCGGCCGCGTGCTGCGCGAGGCGCTGATCCGTTCGGCGCTGGATTCGGCGCATACCGCGGTCGAACTGGGCCTGCCGCGCGATCGCATCGTGCTGTCGGCCAAGGTCAGCGGCGTGCAGGAACTGATCGCGGTCTACCGCGACCTGGCGCAGCGCTCGGATTTCGCGTTGCACCTGGGCCTCACCGAGGCCGGTATCGGCAGCAAGGGCATCGTGGCCTCGTCGGCGGCGCTGGCCGTGCTGCTGCAGGAAGGCATCGGCGACACCATCCGCATTTCGCTCACTCCCGAGCCGGGCCAGTCGCGCACCGCCGAGGTGATCGTGGCCCAGGAACTGCTGCAGACCACCGGCCAGCGCGCCTTCACCCCGCTGGTCACCGCCTGCCCGGGCTGCGGCCGCACCACCTCCGAGTTCTTCCAGGAGCTGGCCAAGGTGGTGCAGAACCACGTGCGCGAGAAGATGCCGGTCTGGAAGGTCAGCCACCCGGGTGCCGAGAGCATGACCCTGGCGGTGATGGGCTGCATCGTCAACGGGCCGGGCGAGTCGCGCCACGCCAATATCGGCATTTCGTTGCCGGGCACCGGTGAAACGCCGGCCGCGCCGGTGTTCGTCGATGGCGAGAAGGCCGTGACCCTGCGCGGCGACAACATCGCCCAGGATTTCGTGGCGCTGATCGACGATTACGTCGAGCGAAAGTATGTCCGCAGCGTCGGATAAGCCCGGCGTGCTGGCCGGCCAGGAGCCGGCCGCGGGGTTCCGCCATTGGATGGCGCACAACGCGTGGCGGTTCGTGCTGCTGTTCGCCGGCGTGCTGCTGCCGCTGGCCGGCTTCGTCGCACTGGCCGATGAGGTGCACGAATTTGAATCGTTCCACTTCGACGCGCCGCTGCTGTGGAAGATGCATGGCCTGCATTCGCCGGGGCTGGACCAGTTCTTCACGCTGCTCTCCAAGCTCGGCTACGAGTGGTTCCTGATCCCGGCCGATGTACTGATCGTGCTGGCGCTGCTGTGGCGCAAACGGTGGCGCGAGGCGAGTTTCGTGGCCATCAGCTTCGTCGGTTCGGCGTTGTTGAACCTGGGCAGCAAGCAGTTCTTCCAGCGCGACCGGCCCAGTCTGTGGGAATCGATCGCCCCGGAAAGCACGTTCAGCTTTCCCAGCGGACACGCGATGGGCTCGATGACCCTGGCGGTCACGGTGGCCCTGCTGGCCTGGAACACCCGCTGGCGCTGGCCGGTGCTGGTGCTGGCCCCCGGGTTCAGCGTGCTGGTCAGCGTGTCCCGGGTGTACCTGGGGGTGCACTATCCCTCCGACATCCTGGCCGGTTGGTGTGCCGCCCTGGTTTGGGTGGTAGGGTGCTTCCTGGTCATGTTCCGGCGCCGGCATCCCTGGCGCCACCGACCCCGCGCCGGGGTATCGGCAGCACAGGCCGATCGCGACGGGGTATAGGCGTACAGTAATAGGCGTAGTAAACCGATATGGCCTGGGGTGAAAGGCTTAGGGGGAGGGGCAATCCGGCGTGGTTGTGATGCGGGCACCAGAATGCGCCGACAGGAAGGTTTCTTCCTTGTTATCGCAACATCCCGCCGCTAGGCTTGCCCCCGTTCGCAGCGTTTGAAGAGGTACGTGGATGACGATTCGAGTGTATCTGGTGGACGATCATGCGCTGGTGCGAACCGGCATGAAGATGATCCTGTCCAACGAGACCGATATCGAGGTAGTCGGTGAAGCGGACTCCGGCGAAGACGCGTTGCCTGACATCCGTCAGCTGCGACCGGACGTGGTGCTGTGCGATCTGCACCTGCCGGGCGTCAGCGGCATGGAAGTCACCGAGCGGGTGGTGCGTGGCGACCACGGCACCCGCGTGGTGATCGTCTCGGTGCTCGAAGACGGCCCGATGCCCAAGCGCCTGCTCGAAGCGGGTGCCTCCGGCTACATCGGCAAGGGCTGCGATGCACAGGAACTGCTGCGTGCCGTGCGCGACGCCGCGCTGGGCCGGCGCTACCTGGGCAGCAGCATCGCGCAGAACCTGGCGCTGTCCAACGTGGAAGGCACCCAGTCGCCGTTCGACGCGCTGTCCCCGCGCGAACTGGAAGTGGCCCTGCTGCTCACCCAGGGCCTGCGCCAGGAAGACATCGCCAAGCGTTTGAGCCTGAGCGCCAAGACCGTCAACACGCACAAGGCGCGCCTGTTCGAGAAGATGGGCATCCACGACAACATCGCGCTGGCCCGCATGGCCAGCCAGTACGGCCTGGTGGATCCGGCGCGGCCGATGTAACGCGTTGTCGGTGAGATCTTTACCGGTGGCTGAACCGTGACAAGTCTGACGGTGTGCGTCCGGAAGCGCCACACTTGCGTTGAATTGATGCACTCGGTAAGTCTGAAGCAGTCAACAAGGAATTTGGTTGTTCTGAGGATAAGAGCGATGTCGATCAGGGAAGTGTCGTCAGGCAAGTCCACCCGTGGACAATTCTTCAAGATAGTTATCGAAACGTTGGGCTCACGCAGCTTGTGGCGCGCTTGCTTGTTGCTTGCAGGTGGCCGGCCTAGGCAACATCGGGAGCCACGGGGTTGTAGACGCGAACATTGCGCTGAATTCTGCATCTAAATGGTTGGGTTCTGGGTATAAGGAAATGGCTCCCGGGATATACCGTTCTTCCGATGGACTAAGGCAGTTTCGCATGACGACCTCTGATCTCACCGGTGCGCACGGGAGTATTGGATCCCACGTGCACTTCGAAGCACTGAACAAGGCTGGCAAGGTCACGGAGAACTTACATCTGGGTGTGACGCCGTGAGAATTTGGCAGACGGACTTCAGTAATTTTGGCGGCAGGTCTCTCAATGTCGCGCATTTCGGAGCCGACACATCGGGTGGCGCGGGTATCGTGAACCTAGATGCAGATGTTTATACGAGGATTCTTCGGATCGAAGAAGAGTCGGTCGGCTATTTTCTTCACAGGTTCGGTATGGATATGTCGCACCTGGCTGACACGTGGCATCAATCATTGGAAGAGGCGATGGAGCAGGCCGAAGAAGAGTTCGGCGTTCCGCCAGCAGCGTGGTCGCTGCTGATTGAGGGATGACCAGTTCCGTCGGAGCTATGGACCTTCATTCACGAAGATCGCTCCGAAGTGACTCGGGGCCCACTAGTCAGGACTTCTGCTGTTTGACCTTCATGGGCCCCGCGCGCCGGACGTAAAGGTGGTCGCCGTTTTTGCAAAAAAAGCCCGGGCAAGCCGGGCCTTTTTCGGTGCGCCATCCTACCGGTAGAGCCACGCCATGCGTGGCGGGCTCCGCCGACACTACCTCAGTGCGCGCGCACCCGCGCCACGATCTTCGCCGCCTGCGCAGCACTGTCGCGCACCTTGTCCCACTGCCCGTGTTCGATCCAGCTGCCCGGCACCATCCACGAGCCGCCGATGCAGACCACGTTCTTCTGCTCCAGGTATTCGGCCGCCGTATCCTCGGTGATGCCACCGGTGGGGCACAGCTTCAGGTCCGGAATCGGACCGGCCAGACCCTTGATCATCGCCAGCCCACCGACCGCCGAGGCCGGGAACAGCTTGCACACCCGGAAGCCGCGCGCGTACAGCGCCAGCATCTCGGTCGGCGAGGCCGCACCCGGCACCACCGGCAGTGCCGCCTGCGCCAACGCATCGGCCATGTGCGCCGGCGTACCCGGCGTCACCAGGAAATCCGCGCCCGCATCGATCGACTGCTGCATCTGCTCTACGGTCAGTACCGTGCCGGCACCCACCACCACATCGGGCAGCTCGCGCTTCAGCATCGCCAGCGCTTCCATCGCCACCGGCGTACGCAGCGTCAACTCGATCGCCGGCAACCCACCTTCCAGCAACGCCGCACTGACCGCACGGGCCTGGTCGAGCGTATGCACGGTCACCACCGGCAGGATGCCGGCAGCATGCAGCAGCTCGGCTGCGCGCTTCTGGTGTTGTTCGATGCTCATGTGTTTTCTCTCTTTCTCAATGACGGCAGCGCAATTGACGCGCCGGATGGTGTCCGAGGGCAGCGGATCGCCCTGGCCGGGACCGTTGAGCGGCATGGATGCCGCTCACGAGCCCCCATGGATGGGTTCACGGCGTGTCCCGGCCAGGGCGATCCGCTGCCCTGGCCCGTAGCTTCGCCGCCGCGCTTTTGCGCTTCAGGCGTCCTTGGCTTCATGCGGCGCTTCGGCCGCCGCCGCATCACGCCCCAGGTCGTATTCCGCGTCGTAATTCCAGATATCGCCGTCGGCCGTTGCCGGCCCGCACGAAATCGAAATCGCGCCCTGGTCGGCCGGACCGACCACGCGCCGGTTCAGCGCGAACAGATTGCGCCCCATGTCGTGCGCCGCCGGTGCCGTGTTCGGTGCCGGCGCGCGCGCCGCGAACTCCGCCGCGTCCACCAGCAGCTCCAGCGTGCCCGCCTCGCCATCCAGGCGGATCATGTCGCC
>NZ_QAIW01000092.1:5870-12216 GCF_003061285.1 Stenotrophomonas sp. HMWF003
GCGTCATGTGGATCGCCGCCGGGAACTTGCCCGACGCGCCCGACAGACGACCATCGGTCACCAGTGCCACCCGGCGTCCCTGGTTCTGCAGCAGACCCAGCAACGGCGCCAGCGAATGCAGCTCCGGCATCCCGTTCGCGCGCGGCCCCTGGAAACGCACCACCGCCACGAAATCGTGCGGCAGCACACCTGCGGCATGCAGCTTGTTCAACACCTGCGGTGCATCCACCACCACCGCCGGCGCCTCGATCGTGCGGAACTGCGGCTTCACCGCCGACAGCTTGATCAACGAACGGCCCAGGTTGCCGCGCAGCAGCCGCAGCCCACCCTGTGCCTCGAACGGAGCGGCCACACCGCGCACCACGTCCGGGTCCGCGCTCTCGCGCAGCCCGTCGAAGTAGGCCAATGCGCCATCGCGCAACGCCGGCTCCTGCCCGTACTGCGCCATCCCGCCCTCGGCCACCGTCTGCAGGTCGGCGTGCATCAGCCCGGCCTCCATCAGCTCGCGGAACACGAACGCCGTACCGCCAGCGGCCGCGAAGCGGTTCACGTCGGCCTCGCCGTTCGGATACACCCGCGCCAGCAGCGGAATCAGCTGCGACAGCTCGTCCATGTCGTCCCAGGTCAGCACGATGCCGGCCGCCCGCGCCACCGCGATCCAGTGGATCGTATGGTTGGTCGACCCACCCGTGGCCATCAACGTCACCACCGCATTGACGATCGCACGCTCGTCGATCAGTCGGCCCAGCGGACGGAAATCGTCCCCCAGCGCGCAGATCTCCAGCGCTCGCTCGCCGGCGCGGCGGGTCAGTGCATCGCGCAGCGGCGTATCGGGATTGACGAACGACGCGCCCGGCAACTGCACGCCCATCGCTTCCAGCAGCGTCTGGTTGGAGTTGGCCGTGCCGTAGAACGTGCAGGTGCCTGCACCGTGGTACGACGCTGCTTCGGCTTCGAGCAGCTCTTCGCGGCTGGCCAGCCCGGCCGCGTAGCGCTCGCGCACTTCGGCCTTCTGCTTGTTCGGAATGCCCGGGGTCATCGGCCCGGCCGGCAGGAAGATCGCCGGCAGGTGGCCGAACGCCAGCGCGCCGATCAGCAGGCCCGGCACGATCTTGTCGCACACCCCGAGGTACACGGTGGCGTCGAACATGTCATGGCTCAGGCCGATCGCCGTGGACTGCGCGATCACATCGCGCGAGAACAGCGACAGCTCCATGCCGCCGCGGCCCTGGGTGACGCCGTCGCACATCGCCGGCACACCGCCGGCCACCTGCGCGGTGGCGCCCATCTCGCGCGCAACGGCGCGCAGGATCTCCGGGTACGACTCGAACGGCTGGTGCGCCGACAACATGTCGTTGTAGGCGGTGATGATGCCCAGGTTCGGGGTGACCCCGCCGCGCAGGCGTGACTTGTCGGTCGGGCCGCACGCGGCGAACCCGTGGGCCAGGTTGCCGCAGCTCAGGCGCGAACGGAACGGTCCGTCGCGCAGCGCGGCATCGATCCCGGCCAGGTAGGCCGCGCGCGAGGCGACGCTGCGCTGGACGATGCGCTGGGTGATGGCATGAAGTTGGGGATGCAGGCTCATTGGCTACCGGCTATGAGAGGGCGGACGAACAACACCGGGGACAGGTCAGTCACACCAGTGGACGCGCAGTTTCGCGCCGTCGAGATCGATCGCGTTGAGGATGGGATACAGCTGCGGGTTGTTGCTTTCCAGTGCCTGTTTCAGCACTTCCAGCTTCTGCTTGCCACGCAGCAGCAGCAGGCGCTGGCCGCTCTGCCTGAGCCCGTGCGGGGTCAGCGTGATGCGCAGCGGCCACTGGTTCGCGCCCGGGCAACCGGTCGCGTCCAGGGCGGCGTAGGGCAGGGTGCTTTCCAGCGCCCGGGCCAGGTCCTTGGAGCCGGGGAACAGCGACGCGGTGTGGCCGTCGTTGCCCATGCCCAGCACGCTCAGGCACGGCGCCTGGCTGTGCTGGGCCTGCAGGTTGGCGGTGTACACGCACTCCGGCAGCGGCTTGCCGACCCGCACCAGCGGATCGAAATGCGCACCGTCGGCGCGGCCGAGGAAGCTCTCGCGCACCAGCCACGCGTTGCTGTCGCGGTCCTGCGGCGACAGCCAGCGCTCATCGACCAGGCTGACTTCCACCCGGTCCCAGTGCACGTCCAGTTCGGCCAGCGCCTGGTACACCGGTGCCGGCGTGGTGCCGCCGGACAGCAGCATGCGCGCGCGGCCGAAGGTGGCGATGTCGTCGTTCAGGGCCTGGGCCATTTCGGCGGCGATGGCTTCGATCCAGGCATCGGCGTCGCCGTGGCGGACCAGGGTGAAGCGATCGGATGTATCCAGGCTGTTCATGCGTTGTTTCCTTGCAGGTCGCGTTCAACATCGGCGGCGTAGGCAGCCGAGCCCAGCAGGCCGGCATGCGGGTGCATCACCGCCAGCGAGGGCACGCGCGCCATGATCGAAGAGAAGCGGCCCTTGTGCTCGAAGCGCTGGCGGAACCCGGAGTGCTGCAGCGAATCGAGCATCTTCGGGGTCAGTCCGCCGGTCAGGAACACGCCGTCCCAGGCGCCCTGCATCAGCACCAGGTCGCCGGCGATGGCGCCGAACACCGCGCAGAACACATCCACCGCGCGCATGGCCTGGGGGTCGCCGTGCAGCGCACGGGCGGTCACGTCCACCGGCTGCAGCTGGCCCGGATCGATGTCGGCCATCTCGCAGACCGCGCGATGGATGTTGACCAGGCCCGGGCCACAGATCAGGCGCTCGTTGGAGACGCGGCCGAACTGCTCCGAAAGGATTTCCAGGATGCGGATTTCTTCCGGCGTGCCCGGCGGGAAGCTGACATGGCCGCCTTCGGTTTCCAGCGGATAGCAGCGCCCGTGGCGCAGGATCAGGCCACCCACGCCGAGCCCGGTACCCGGGCCGATCACCGCGTAGTTGCGCGGCTGGCCGGGCTTGCCCGGCACCCACGCCGCGCCGCCAACCTGCACCACGTCCTGCGGCTGCAGCAGCGAAATGGCCATCGCCTGCGCGGCGAAGTCGTTGATCAGGTGCAGCTCGTCGAAGCCGAGCATGTGCGCGGTGCGGCTGCGCGAGATCACCCACGGGTGGTTGGTGATGCGCGCTTCATCGCCGTCCACGCGACCCGCCACGGCGAATACGCCGCGCTTGGCCTGCGCACCCACCTGTTCCAGGTAGTGGCGCGCGGCATCGCCGAGCGAGGGGAAATCGGCCACCGCGAATTCGCGGATGCTGTCCTGCTGCAGCGGGGCCTCGAGGCTGGTGTCGGCGAGGGCGAAGCGGGCGTTGGTGCCACCGATGTCGGCAACCAGGACCGGTTGGTTCTGCAGCGTCATGCGTCGCCGTCCTTGCGGCCGGCGTCGGCATCCACTTCGGCAGGCAGGAAGCCGGCCGCTTCGGCCGGACCCCATTCGCCGGCCGGGTAGGGCTGCAGCGGCAGCTTCGCGGCCTTCCAGGCATCGCTGACGCTGTCGATCCAGGCCCAGGCGGCGCGGACTTCGTCGTCACGCACGAACAGCGCGTGGTTGCCGTTGAACGCATCCAGGAACAGGCGTTCGTAGGCGATGCGGCGATGCAGGCCGGTCGGCACGGACAGTTCCAGTTCCAGCGGATGCAGTTCCAGCGCGCCCCATTCGGGGCCGGCCAGCGAACTCATCAGGCCCAGCTCGATGTTTTCCTGCGGCTGCAGCTGGAACACGATGCGGTTGGGCGTGGCATTGCGGCGATGCGGCCGCTCGAACAGCCAGTGGGTGACCGGCTTGAGCGTGACCACCACGCGGGTGGTGCGCTCGGCCAGGCGCTTGCCGGTGACCAGGTGGAACGGCACCCCGGACCAGCGCCAGTTGTCGATGTGCGCGGTGACCCCGGCGAAGGTTTCCACGTCGCTGCCTTCCGGCGGCTGGTAGGCCTGGGCCGGCTGGCCGTTGATGGTGCCGGCGGTGTAGCGGCCGCGCACGCTGTCGCGGGCGGCGTGCCTGGCGTCCAGCGGGCGCAGGGCGCGCAGCACCTTGACCTTCTCGTCGCGGATGCGGTCGGCTTCCAGCGAGGCCGGCGGCTCCATCGCCACCAGGCAGAGCAGCTGCAGGATGTGGCTCTGGACCATGTCGCGCAGCGCGCCGGAGCGGGCGTAGTAGGCGTCGCGGCCGTCCACGCCTTCGCTCTCGGCCACCAGAATGTGCACCGACTCGATGTAGTTGCGGTTCCACACCGCTTCCAGCAGCGTGTTGCCGAAGCGCAGCGCGATCAGGTTCTGTACCGCGGCCTTGCCCAGGTAGTGGTCCAGGCGGAACACCCGGTCTTCGTCGATCCACTGGCCGATGGTGGAGATGATCTCCTCGGCGCTGGCACTGTCGCTGCCGATCGGCTTTTCCAGCATCAGGCGGTGCGGTGCGGCCAGGGCGCCGCCCTTGGCCAGGCCTTCGCAGGTGGAGATGTACAGGCCCGGCGGGATGGCCAGGTAGCTCACGCAGTGGCGGTCGACCAGGTCGCTGACCGATTCGGCCACCGAGTCCGGATTGCGCAGGTCCACCGAGCGGTAGTCGATGCGCGACAGCAGCGACTGGATGTCGTCCTGGCTGGCCATCGGCATGGCCTGCTGCAGGCGCGGGCGCAGGATGTCGCGGAAACCGTCGGTGTCGTGCGGGCTCAGGGCCAGCGCGCGGACCTTGAAGTCTTCCGGCAGCAGGCCGTCGCCCAGCAGGCGCAACAACGAGGGGAACAGGTAGCGCTGGGCAAGGTCGCCGGTGGCGCCGAACAGGAAGAGGGTGTCGTGCATCGCTCGAGTTTCAGATCCGGGTGACATCGTTGTCAATCGCTTCTCGTCTATGTTCTCGGGGGTCCAGCTGGGCATGGTGTCCAGTGCTGCAGGTGCAACATGAACAGGCACCGGGCCAGCGCATCATGGGGCATGCACGGGGCGAATCGGGAGACTGTGCAGCTCCCGATGCGTCGCGGTCATGACCGACCAACGGATACTGCCACGTGAAAACGTTTACATGGCAGAATGAGCAGACTGTATTCGATTGCAGTGGTCGCCGTCATGCGGCACCACGCCATCGACCTGCCATCGGGAGGGCCGAAGGCAGTTCCGCATCAACAGCCCGGCAGCGGGCGGACTGGAATGGGTGATATGGCAAAAGTGCAGTTGCAGGGCGTTCGCAAGGTCTACGACAACGGCCAGGTGGCCGTCCAGGGCGCGACCTTCGAAGTGGCCGATGGCGAATTGATGGTGCTGGTGGGGCCGTCGGGGTGTGGCAAGTCGACCTTGCTGCGCATGGTGGCCGGCCTGGAAGAAATCAGTGGCGGCACGCTGACCATCGGCGACCGGGTGGTCAACGACGTGGCGCCGAAAGACCGCGACATCGCCATGGTGTTCCAGAGCTATGCGCTGTACCCGCACATGACCGTGGCCGAGAACCTGGCCTTCGGCCTGAAGCTGCGCGGCCACGACAAGGCCACGATCAGCAAGCGGGTGACCGAGGCGGCCGAGACGCTGGGCCTGACCGACATGCTCGACAAGCTGCCCAAGGCGATGTCCGGCGGCCAGCGTCAGCGCGTGGCACTGGGCCGTGCGCTGGTACGCGAGCCGGCGGTGTTCCTGCTCGACGAGCCGCTGTCCAACCTGGACGCCAAGCTGCGCCACAGCGTGCGGACGGAAATCGCGCAGCTGCACCGCAAGCTGGGCACCACCATGATCTACGTCACCCACGACCAGGTCGAGGCGATGACCCTGGGCCAGCGCATCGTGGTCCTCAAGGACGGGGTGATCCAGCAGATCGACACGCCCATGGCGCTGTACGACCGCCCGGCCAACCTGTTCGTGGCCGGCTTCCTGGGCAGCCCGGCGATGAACGTGCTGCGCGGCACCCTGCAGCGCAACGACAGTGGCGTGGTGGTGCAGGACGCAGAGCTGACCGCGCCGCTGGGCCAGGCTGCGATCGATCCGGCCTGGATTGGCCGTACCGTGGCCGTGGGCGTGCGCCCGGAGCACCTGCAGCCGGCCGCCGCCGACGATGCCACCGCGTTCGTGGCGACCATCGATGGCATCGAGCCGGTGGGCAACGAAATCTTCGTCAACATGACCGGTGGCGGCCAGCCGCTGGTCATGCGCGTGGCGCCGCAGGCGTTGCCGGCGGTGGGTGAGACCATCCGCGTGGCGATCCACCCGCAGGGCCTGCACTTCTTCGATGCAGAGAGCGGCGAGCGGTTGAACGCGGCCTGAGGTGGCGGGCGGGTGTCCGGGATTGCCGGCCAGCGGCCGGCACTACCGGTGGCGCGTGATCCGATGCCTACCGGGCCAGACCATCCAGCAGCGGCAGGTGCACG
>NZ_QAIW01000093.1:0-5465 GCF_003061285.1 Stenotrophomonas sp. HMWF003
GGGTATAAACCCTGGCGATGACCTACTCTCGCATGGCTTGAGCCACACTACCATCGGCGCAGCTGCGTTTCACTTCCGAGTTCGGGATGGGATCGGGTGGTTCCACAGCGCTAATTTCACCAGGGAGGCTTTTGGAGTGTCGCCGCAGGACGTGTCTTTGCAGGGAGCGGGCACGAGTGTGCCGGCTTTACAAAGAGACGCGCCTGAGCGCCTGCCTCTCGTTTGGTCTTGTGACGTAGCGTGCACTTGGATCTATCGACATGTCATGTCGGCCAAGGCAACTTGAGGTTATATGGTCAAGCCACACGGATCATTAGTATCAGTTAGCTCAATACATTGCTGTACTTACACACCTGACCTATCAACCACATAGTCTATATGGTTCCTTCAGGGGGCTTGTGCCCCGGGAGATCTCATCTTGAGGCGCGCTTCCCGCTTAGATGCTTTCAGCGGTTATCGCTTCCGAACATAGCTACCCGGCAATGCCACTGGCGTGACAACCGGAACACCAGAGGTTCGTCCACTCCGGTCCTCTCGTACTAGGAGCAGCCCCTCTCAAATCTCCAACGCCCATGGCAGATAGGGACCGAACTGTCTCACGACGTTCTGAACCCAGCTCGCGTACCACTTTAAATGGCGAACAGCCATACCCTTGGGACCGACTACAGCCCCAGGATGTGATGAGCCGACATCGAGGTGCCAAACACCGCCGTCGATATGAACTCTTGGGCGGTATCAGCCTGTTATCCCCGGAGTACCTTTTATCCGTTGAGCGATGGCCCTTCCATACAGAACCACCGGATCACTAAGTCCTAGTTTCCTACCTGCTTGATCCGTCGATCTTGCAGTCAAGCACGCTTATGCCTTTGCACACAGTGCGCGATGTCCGACCGCGCTGAGCGTACCTTCGAGCTCCTCCGTTACTCTTTAGGAGGAGACCGCCCCAGTCAAACTACCCACCATACACGGTCCCCGATCCAGATTATGGACCCAGGTTAGAACGTCAAGCACGACAGGGTGGTATTTCAAGGATGGCTCCACTGCAGCTAGCGCCACAGTTTCATAGCCTCCCACCTATCCTACACAGACGAACTCAACGTTCAGTGTAAAGCTATAGTAAAGGTTCACGGGGTCTTTCCGTCTTGCCACGGGAACGCTGCATCTTCACAGCGATTTCAATTTCACTGAGTCTCGGGTGGAGACAGCGCCGCTGTCGTTACGCCATTCGTGCAGGTCGGAACTTACCCGACAAGGAATTTCGCTACCTTAGGACCGTTATAGTTACGGCCGCCGTTTACTGGGGCTTCGATCAAGAGCTTCGCCTTGCGGCTGACCCCATCAATTAACCTTCCAGCACCGGGCAGGCGTCACACCCTATACGTCCACTTTCGTGTTTGCAGAGTGCTGTGTTTTTGATAAACAGTCGCAGCGGCCTGGTTTCTGCGGCCCTCTTCAGCTATAGCTCGCATGAGCCACCAAAAAGGGCGCACCTTCTCCCGAAGTTACGGTGCCATGTTGCCTAGTTCCTTCACCCGAGTTCTCTCAAGCGCCTGAGAATTCTCATCCTACCCACCTGTGTCGGTTTACGGTACGGTCTGCGTAAGCTGAAGCTTAGGAGCTTTTCCTGGAAGCGTGGTATCAGTGACTTCGCCTTAAAGGCTCGTCTCGGTGCTCGGTCTTGAAGAATCCCGGATTTGCCAAAGATTCAAACCTACCTCCTTTCCCCCGGACAACCAACGCCGGGTACACCTAACCTTCTCCGTCCCTCCATCGCACTTACGCGAGGTGCAGGAATATTAACCTGCTTCCCATCGACTACGACTTTCGTCCTCGCCTTAGGGGCCGACTCACCCTGCGCCGATTAACGTTGCGCAAGGAAACCTTGGGCTTTCGGCGTGCGGGTTTTTCACCCGCATTATCGTTACTCATGTCAGCATTCGCACTTCCGATACCTCCAGCAGACTTCTCAATCCACCTTCAACGGCTTACGGAACGCTCCTCTACCGCGTACATATAAATATGCACACCCCAAGCTTCGGTTCACTGCTTAGCCCCGTTAAATCTTCCCCGCAGACCGACTCGACCAGTGAGCTATTACGCTTTCTTTAAAGGGTGGCTGCTTCTAAGCCAACCTCCTGGCTGTCTGTGCCTTTCCACATGGTTTTCCACTTAGCAGTGAATTTGGGACCTTAGCTGTGGGTCTGGGTTGTTTCCCTTTTCACGACGGACGTTAGCACCCGCCGTGTGTCTCCCATACAGTCCGTCTCGGTATTCGGAGTTTGCAATGGTTTGGTAAGTCGCGATGACCCCCTAGCCATAACAGTGCTCTACCCCCGAGAGGATACATATGAGGCGCTACCTAAATAGCTTTCGAGGAGAACCAGCTATCTCCGGGTTCGATTAGCTTTTCACTCCTAATCACAGCTCATCCCCGTCTTTTGCAACAGACGTGGGTTCGGGCCTCCAGTACCTGTTACGGCACCTTCACCCTGGCCATGACTAGATCACCCGGTTTCGGGTCTACTGCCCGCGACTATGCGCCCTTATCAGACTCGGTTTCCCTTCGCCTCCCCTATACGGTTAAGCTTGCCACGAACAGTAAGTCGCTGACCCATTATACAAAAGGTACGCAGTCACTCTTTCGAGCTCCTACTGCTTGTACGCACACGGTTTCAGGATCTATTTCACTCCCCTCTCCGGGGTTCTTTTCGCCTTTCCCTCACGGTACTGGTTCACTATCGGTCGGTCAGTAGTATTTAGCCTTGGAGGATGGTCCCCCCATGTTCAGACAGGGTTTCACGTGCCCCGCCCTACTCGTCTTCACTGGAGTGGCCCTTTTAAATACAGGGCTATCACCTTCTATGGCCAGCCGTTCCAGGCTGTTTTTCTAGAACCATTCCAGCTTAAGGGCTAGTCCCCGTTCGCTCGTCGCTACTCAGGGAATCTCGGTTGATTTCTTTTCCTCTGGTTACTTAGATATTTCAGTTCACCAGGTTCGCTTCCAGCAGCTATGTATTCACTGCAGGATACCCGCAAGCGGGTGGGTTTCCCCATTCGGACATTACCGGATCAAAGCTTGTTGCCAGCTCCCCGATACTTTTCGCAGGCTGCCACGTCCTTCATCGCCTCTGACCGCCAAGGCATCCACCGTGTGCGCTTATTCGCTTGACCATATAACCGCAAGTTGCCTTGGGTTACATATATGACCTGGGGGTACAAAGCCCAGATACGAAATATAACGACTCAATTAATAAGAAGACATTTAAGTCTTCCGCCTTAGCCTCACGACACGTCAAGATAGAATCTCAAACGCTCGCTACGTCACAAGTTTTAAAAGAACACGTACCGGCCACAATGCCGATGCGTAATAAATTCTTTGTATGCGCTAGTCATTCAGAGTGGTGGGTCTGGGTAGACTCGAACTACCGACCTCACCCTTATCAGGGGTGCGCTCTAACCACCTGAGCTACAGACCCAATGTCCGTTCAGCTCATTGCCGTTTGCGTCGATAAACACGCAACGTGTGGTGGAGCCTGTCGGGATCGAACCGACGACCCCCTGCTTGCAAAGCAGGTGCTCTCCCAGCTGAGCTAAGGCCCCATATACGGGACTATCCACGCCGGCCAGGCCGACGCGAAACTCTGAATGCAGGTTACTTGTGAAGACGCCCGACAGGACGATGCTGTCTTTGCTCAAAAGGAGGTGATCCAGCCGCACCTTCCGATACGGCTACCTTGTTACGACTTCACCCCAGTCATCGGCCACACCGTGGCAAGCGCCCTCCCGAAGGTTAAGCTACCTGCTTCTGGTGCAACAAACTCCCATGGTGTGACGGGCGGTGTGTACAAGGCCCGGGAACGTATTCACCGCAGCAATGCTGATCTGCGATTACTAGCGATTCCGACTTCATGGAGTCGAGTTGCAGACTCCAATCCGGACTGAGATAGGGTTTCTGGGATTGGCTTGCCCTCGCGGGTTTGCAGCCCTCTGTCCCTACCATTGTAGTACGTGTGTAGCCCTGGTCGTAAGGGCCATGATGACTTGACGTCATCCCCACCTTCCTCCGGTTTGTCACCGGCGGTCTCCTTAGAGTTCCCACCATTACGTGCTGGCAACTAAGGACAAGGGTTGCGCTCGTTGCGGGACTTAACCCAACATCTCACGACACGAGCTGACGACAGCCATGCAGCACCTGTGTTCGAGTTCCCGAAGGCACCAATCCATCTCTGGAAAGTTCTCGACATGTCAAGACCAGGTAAGGTTCTTCGCGTTGCATCGAATTAAACCACATACTCCACCGCTTGTGCGGGCCCCCGTCAATTCCTTTGAGTTTCAGTCTTGCGACCGTACTCCCCAGGCGGCGAACTTAACGCGTTAGCTTCGATACTGCGTGCCAAATTGCACCCAACATCCAGTTCGCATCGTTTAGGGCGTGGACTACCAGGGTATCTAATCCTGTTTGCTCCCCACGCTTTCGTGCCTCAGTGTCAGTGTTGGTCCAGGTAGCTGCCTTCGCCATGGATGTTCCTCCCGATCTCTACGCATTTCACTGCTACACCGGGAATTCCACTACCCTCTACCACACTCTAGTCGCCCAGTATCCACTGCAATTCCCAGGTTGAGCCCAGGGCTTTCACAACAGACTTAAACAACCACCTACGCACGCTTTACGCCCAGTAATTCCGAGTAACGCTTGCACCCTTCGTATTACCGCGGCTGCTGGCACGAAGTTAGCCGGTGCTTATTCTTTGGGTACCGTCAGAACAACCGGGTATTAGCCAGCTGCTTTTCTTTCCCAACAAAAGGGCTTTACAACCCGAAGGCCTTCTTCACCCACGCGGTATGGCTGGATCAGGCTTGCGCCCATTGTCCAATATTCCCCACTGCTGCCTCCCGTAGGAGTCTGGACCGTGTCTCAGTTCCAGTGTGGCTGATCATCCTCTCAGACCAGCTACGGATCGTCGCCTTGGTGGGCCTTTACCCCGCCAACTAGCTAATCCGACATCGGCTCATCTATCCGCGCAAGGCCCGAAGGTCCCCTGCTTTCACCCGAAGGTCGTATGCGGTATTAGCGTAAGTTTCCCTACGTTATCCCCCACGAAAAGGTAGATTCCGATGTATTCCTCACCCGTCCGCCACTCGCCACCCATAAGAGCAAGCTCTTACTGTGCTGCCGTTCGACTTGCATGTGTTAGGCCTACCGCCAGCGTTCACTCTGAGCCAGGATCAAACTCTTCACTTAAAAACGCATAGTCCGAGGACTAAAAATTTAAAGCTGCAGATGCTTGACCGCTGGCAACGTTTCGCTTGCTTTAAAACAATTGATATGTTGCTTGATCAAACGTCTGCAAGATGGACATACATCCTTCCTGCAGGCGCCTTCACAAGATACCTGCGCATACTGTCAAAGAACTTTGGAGTCGGCCTCAGCGCCTTCCTCCGTGTGCCCCGACGTTTCCGTCGTT
>NZ_QAIW01000094.1:0-9735 GCF_003061285.1 Stenotrophomonas sp. HMWF003
GGGGGCCGAAGAAGGGCAGGCCGTCGGCGGTTTCGGCAAAGGTGCCGGCCCAGGAGAAGGCCGGCTGCAGCGGCAGGTGCGGGAACAGCGTGCCGACCTTCTTCAGCAGGCGCGCGGCCTTGGCCTCCACGCGGCGGTCGCGCCGGGCCGGAATATCCACCGCATCGTCCTCGCCGCCGATCAGCAGGCGCTGGTCGCCGGTGCTGCGCATGTACAGGTACGGCCGCGCGGACTCCCAGACCATGGTCTGGGCCAGTGGCCCCAGCAGATCCTCCGGGATCGGGTCGGTGATGAAGGCGTAGCTGCTGCGGTTGCGCGCCACCGACGACGACAGCCACCGCTGGTTGGCGTAGCCGGCGGCCATCACCACGTGGCCGCAGCGGATGCGCACGCCCTCGACGGTGGTGGCGGTCACGCCGCGCGCGGTGGGTTCCAAGGTGGCCAGCGTGGTGCGGTCGTGCACCTGGCAGCCGTTCTTCTGCAGCCGCGCCAGCAGGCGGTAGGTCAGGCAGTACGGGTCCACGCGGGCGGCCAGCCCGCTGAGGATGGCCCCGGGTGCGTCCAGGCTGAATTCGTCCTGCACCGCGTCGCGGTCCAGCCAGCGCACGTCGAAACCATGCCGCTGGCGCAGCGCGAACTCCTCCTGCAGCACGGCGCGGTGCCGGCGTTTGCTGGCGTAGTACAGGCTGTGCATGGGATGGCAGTCCACCCCCTTGAGCCCGCGCGCCACCTCGCGCAACGCGGGAATCGCCGCGGCGCAGGCCTGGTAGGCCTGCACGGCGGCGGTTTCACCGTACTGCCGGGCCAGGTCGATCAGGTGGGTGTCGATCTCGTACTGCAGCAGCGCGGTACTGGCGGCGGTGCTGCCCCAGCCGATGTCGCGTTGTTCGATCAACGCCACATCGTGGCCGTTGGCGCACAGCTCGTTGGCGATCAACGCACCGGTGATGCCACCGCCCACCACCAGCACATCGCACTGCAGGTCGTCGCGCAGGGGCGGGAAGGCGTGCATCAACCCGTTGCGCACCGCCCAGAACGGGTAACCACTTTTGAGGTCCATGCGGGGCTCAGGCGGTGGGGTGGCCGGTATGCGGGGTCTGGATCAGCGGCCCCAGGTCAAAGCCCTGCTGACGGGCCTGGGCCAGGTAGTGGTCCTGCACGGTGGTATCGAGGGTAGGGGTGCGCGACAGCAGCCACAGGTACTTGCGGTCGGGGCTGCCGACCAGCGCGACGCTGTAGTCCGGCGCTACCTGGATCACCCAGTAGTCGCCCTTGGTGAAGGGAAGCCAGCGCAGGCCCTTGGGCAGGAAGCTGACTTCCAGCCGCGCGCTGTCGTTGTCCACCGGGCAGGCTTCGCCTTCGGCTTCTTCAATCTCCCCGTCCATGCGGCAGCGGTTGAGCACGGCCACGTGGCCGTTCTCCTTCAGGCTGTAGTGCGCCGACACATCGGTGCACCCGTCCGGCTCGTGCTTCATGGGCAGGCGGGCGATTTCATACCAGGTGCCCAGGTAGCGCGGCAGCTTGAGGTCCGGAACGGTCTTGAGGTCGGCGTGTGTGTTCATGGGGTGCGCGAAGAGAAGGTGCAGCCACCATGCCGCGCCCACCGCCACGGGTAGGTGAAGCCGGCGCAGGCGCGGCGTGGAGAACGTTGCGTTGCCGGTGCGTGATGCACCGGCGCGGCAGGCGGCGCTATTCTGTGGCCGGGCGATGCCTGCCTGTTGTTCACTGCGATGGAGATGCCGATGTACCACGTGATCCTGCTCAAGAGCCCGACCGATTTTGCCCGCGCGCGCTGGGAGGCGGCCGAGGATGTGGTGGACCACGACGGCGTGGCGTACTCGCTGCGCGCCGGCCCACGCCAGCCGTTGCCCACCGACCACGCCTGGGACGAGGTGGCCGTGTATGCGCCCGACGAGATCAGCGAAGAGGAATTCCAGGACTGGTACGCCAGCCTGCGGCCGCAGGTGGAAGAGCTGCGCCTGAAGTACTGAGGGCTCGGTGCCGGGTGCATACCCGGCGTGAACGCACCCCGGTTTATAGTTCGCGCAGGCGCGGTGGTCCGCGCGAATCCCGTGGTGCGCCGGCTTGTCTTCCCGTCCTTTCCGTTCCTTCCTGCGGCCGCTGGCCTGGTTGATGCTGTGCACCTGGTTGAGCATGGCGCCCCTGGCGCTGGCCCAGGGCGATGATGCCGCCGCCGATGATCCGATTGCCCAGCTGGCACAAGCGGGCAAGGACCTGAAGCAGATCCAGGCTGCGGTCGAGACGGCCGATACCCCCGATACGCTCAAGACCCTGTCCGACCGGGCGCTGGCCGTGCAGCGCGACGCCGATGCGGCGCGCAATGCCCTGCAGCCCGAGCTGGAGCAGGTGGATGCCCGCGTGGCCCAACTGGGCGAGGTGGTGGAAGGCACCACCGAGGCACGCGATATCGCCGCCCAGCGCAAGGCGCTGAACCAGCAGCGCAGTGATCTTGCCTCGGCCATTGCGCGGGCCAAGCTGCTGGCCGGCGATGCCAAGCAGCTGGGCGCGGACATTGAAAAGATGCGCGTCACCCAGTTCAGCGAGGACCTGGCGCGCAAGGTCAACTCGCCGCTGTCGCCGTCGTTGTGGAAGCAGTTCGCGGTGCACGTGCCGGCCGACTACTCGCGGCTGGTGGTGCTCTACCGCCAGGGTGAGACCGCGGCGCGCAAGGCGATTGCCGAACACGGCTGGGGCGCGCCGCTGACCGGGCTGGCGCTGGCGCTGCTGATGTTCTTCCCGCTGCGGCTGTGGCTGCGCGCCGCCGGCCGCCGCTATGCCGCCTCCGAGCGCGCGCCCGACGGGCGCCTGCGCCGGTCCGGGCTGGCGGTGTGGCTGCTGGCGGTGGGCACGCTGCTGCCGGGCTTCGCGGCAGTGGTGCTGGTGGCTGCGCTGGACTCCATCGGGGCGATCCCGCCGCGGTTGCAGCAGCTGGCGCTGCATTTCCAGGTGGCCACGTTCGTGGCGGCCTTCATCACCGCGCTCAGCGCCTGCCTGCTGGTGCCCAAGCGACCGTCCTGGCGCCTGCTGAGCCTGGATGACACCGCGGCATGGCGGCTGCGCAAATACGCCTGGGGCGCGGCGGGGCTGACCTTCCTGAGCATCCTGCTGGTGGAGATCAACCGGGCCTCGCGCACCAGTGAGATCACCACGGTGGCGGTGGACGGCCTGATCGCGATCACCTACATGGCGCTGATCGTGGCCATTCTGGTGTCGCTGGCGCGCCTGCACCGTCGCCAGACCGACGAGGCCCAGGCCAAACTCGACGCGCAGACCGATTCCGGTGCAAAGCAGCCCAAGGCGCCGGTGCGCAGGAGCGGCTGGATCGTGCTGGCGCGGCTGGCCGGGCATGTGGTGGTGGCCGCGGCGGTGATCGCCACGCTGCTGGGCTACCTCAACCTGGCGTTGTTCGTGGCCCAGCAGCTGGTGTGGGGCGCGGTGGTGCTGCTGGCCGCCTCGTTGCTGCTGAAGTTCGCCGACGACCTGTCGCTGTGGCTGCTGTCGCCCACCAGCCGGGTGGGCAAGAGCATCGTGCTGACCACCGGGCTCAACGATGCCAAGGTGGAACAGGCCGGCGTGCTGCTGTCGGCGGTGCTGCGCATCGGCGTGATCCTGCTGGCGGTGCTGGCATTGACCGCGCCGTTCGGCAACCTCAATGCGTTCTTCAGCGCCATGGACTCGCTGTCCAACGGGCTCACCATCGGCACCACCACGCTCAAGCCCAGCAGCGTGCTGTATGCGGTGCTGGCCTTCCTGGTGGTGTGGGCGGTAATGCAGGCCTTCCAGAACTGGTTGACCAACACCTACCTGCCCAAGACCGACCTCGACGCCGGGGCGCGCAACTCCATCAGTACCGTCACCCGTTACCTGGGCATCATCGCCGCGGTGCTGTGGGGACTGACCGCGCTGGGCATCGGCTTTGAAAAGCTGGCGCTGGTGGTCAGTGCGCTGTCGGTGGGTATCGGCTTCGGCCTGCAGGCGATCACCCAGAACTTCGTGTCCGGCCTGATCCTGCTGGCCGAGCGCCCGGTGAAGATTGGCGACTGGGTGAAGCTGGGCGACCAGGAGGGCGACATCAAGCGGATCAGCGTGCGCTCCACCGAGATCCAGGTGGGCGACAAATCCACCCTGATCGTGCCGAACTCCGAGCTCATCACCAAGACCATCCGCAACATGACGATGGGCAATGCGCAGGGGCGCATCCAGATCCAGTTCGCGGTGCCGCTGAGCACCGACGTGGCGGCGGTGCGGCAGATTCTGCTGGACTGCTACACCGAGCACGTGGGCGTGCTGGCCGAGCCGGCACCGTCGGTGTTCATCGATTCGATCGCCAACGGGCAGGTAGCGATCAACAGCTTTGCGTACGTGTCCGGCCCGCGCGCGGTATACGGCGTGCGCAGCGACCTGTACTTCACGATGCTGCAGAAGTTCGCAGCGGCGCATATCGCGCTGTCCTCGCCGACCGACATCCACCTGGTCCGCGATCCGGCCGCGCCGCAGGAACCGCAGGGGTAACGACCCTGTGGATCCTTACCCGCGGTTGCCGCGGCGCGAGGGCACCAGCGCGAAGTTGTCCACGGCCAGCTTCTCGGCGTGGTTCAACCACGCGCGGATCTCCAGGTCGTCCACCTCGTGGTCCAGGCCGAACGGCACGCTGATGCGGCCGTCGGCATCGGGCTGCACCCACTGTTGGGCCACCACCACCTTGCGCTGCGACGACACCGCTTCGATCCAGAACCCCCGATCGGGCGACTGCTTGGCCACGAACTGCAGCATGTACTGGCCCGCGCGGGTGCGGCGGCCCTTCTGGGTGATCATGTGCGCCTGGCGGATGCTCGGGCGCGGCCCATTGAACGGCTCCAGCGGACCATCCACCGCGAAGCCGGTGCGCAGCGCATCGTCGCGGTACAGCTTGATGCCCTTGTCACGGTTGACCAGCATCGCGCACCAGTCGCCATCGGCCGAGCCGTCCTCGAATGCGGTACAGCGGTCCACGTAGGCCAGCGTGTTGGCCGGGTCGGCATCATCGAACTGCTTGGAGGTGTTCTCCAGGTACACCGACTTCAGGTCGAACTGCTTGTCGTACTCCAGCAGCACCGGCGGCTGCACATGCTGCAGGCCGATCACCACCTGGTTGTCGTCATCGATGCGCAGCTGGCGGGTCTTGTCGCCCAGCCACAGCGAACGCGAGAAGGCCAGGTAACGAGGGTAGTCCTTGCCGTTGTCACGCAACGCGGCGGCGCTGGCACTGTCGGTGCGTTCGGGATCCAGCAGCGAACGGCCGAAGCCGATCGCCTTGATGCCCGGGTCGATCAGGCTGAGCAGCGTGGCACCGGAATCCAGCGTGGAACCGGCGGTGGCCGCCAGCTGGCGCGGGGCGATGTCTTTGCCCAGGAACAGCAGCAGGTTCTCGCGCTTCTGCTTGGCCAGCACATGGCTGAGGTCGTTGGGCATGGCCAGGTGATCGGAGGCGATCACGATCAGGGTGTCTTCGCCATACGGGCTGGCCTGGATGCGATCGACCAGCTTGGCGATCAGGCCGTCGGTGCACTTGAGCGCGTTGAGCAGGCCGATGTTGCCGTATTCGCTCTGGTAGCGGGTGCGCTTGCAGGCCACCGGCAGGTGCCCGGCCGGGTGGTGGGTGTCCATGGTGAGCGTGGTCAGCATGAACGGCTGGCCGGCCTTGGACAGCTGCTCGAAGCGGTCATACGCTTTGTCCAGCAGCACGTCGTCGTGCACGCCCCAGGTGGAGAAGTGCGAGCGCGCAACCTTCTGGGTCTTGAACCAGGCCAAGTCGTCCACCGCGTCGAACCCGTGCGTGGCCAGGAACTGGCCCTTGCCGGCGAACTGCCCGTTGGCGCCGCCCAGGTAGTGATTGGTATACCCCTGCTGCTTGAGGTAGTCGCCCAGGCACACTGCTTCGGGCAGGAAGCTGCCCATGCGGCCCATGCTGTTCTCATCGTCCTTGGCGGTGGTCAGCGGCACGCCGCACATCGACGACACCAGGCCGGCGATGGTCCAGCCACCGCCCTCGGCAGACACTACGCCGCGCACATCCAGCGCCTGGCCGGCCAGCCGGTTGAGGTTGGGCATCAGGCCGGGGAAGGTGGTTTCATCGAGGTAGGTGCGCTCCAGGCTTTCGCCGTAGATCCACACGATGTTGCGCGGCTTGGCCAGCGCCTGTTGCGGGATCTTGTACTCGGGCGCAATGACGGTGTAATCCACCGGGCGCATCTGCTGGTACAGGCGCAGGCCGTCGCTGTACAGCGGGCTGACCGCAATGGCCACCAGCCACATCGCGACGAAACCCCCGAACACCGCCTTGCCGTGTTCGATGCGGCGCCAGCGCTGCATGCGTGCGGCCGCCAGCGGCAGCAGCGACACCAGCAGCAGTGCGATGTAGGCGGCGATGTAGCCCTTGAAATCGGCCACGCCGGCGCCTTCCATGTCGGCGCCCAGGTGATACAGCGTGGCCGCATTGAGCCCATCGCCGGACAACTTGTTGATCAACCACCACGTACTCAGCAGCACCAGCAGCAGTGACATCAGGCTGGCCTTCCACCATATCCACTTGCGCGAGGCGAGCAGTAACCAGGAGAGCAGCAACAGAGTCAGCAGCAGGATCCAGAGCATCGGCGGTATCGGTAGTGGAGACAGTTGGTGATGGACGTCATGACGACGTATTTCCCATCCGACCGGCTGTCCAACCACACCTGCATGACAAGCCGATGACCCGATCATGCATGCACGAACCTGACTGAAATGTTTGTTTCAGGATGCTGAAGCCGCGTTACAACGCATCGTGTTTTCAGGTGTAAAACGCACGTGAAGAAATGCACGGCATCGCAACATCACCGATGGCCGCGCTCTTCCTTCGAGCGTGCACGACGATCAAAGATCAGCGCGCTGAGGATGATGCCCAGGCCCAGTGCCACGCCGATCAACATCAAGGTGAATGCGATGGCGGGATAGCCGAACAGGTGCCAGCCGGTATCCACTTTCATCATCATCGCCGCAGCAAGAATCAACGCGGCGGTAACAATGCCGGCCGACACGCGGTTGGCGATCTTCTGCAGGTTTTCCATCAGGCGCGATTCTTCCAGTCCGGTCACTTTCATCTGCAGGCGGTTCTCGGCCAGCAGGGCAAGGATGTCGGACATCTTGCGCGGCCCTTCGCGCAGCAGCTGCTGTATCTCCATCGCTTCGCTGGCCAGGTTGGCCGCCGACAGCGATTTCTTCAGGCGCGCACGCATCACGTGCTGCAGCTGTTTTTCCACGATGCGGCGGGTGTCCAGGTCGGGCGACAGCAGCCGGCACACCGTTTCCAGGTTCAGCAATGCCTTGCCGAGCAGGCTCAGTTCCGGCGGCGTGCGCAGCCCGCTGGCGGTGGCGATGCGGACCAGGTCGAGCACCACGCGGCCCTCGGAGAAACTGGTGTTGGCCGCATAGCGCGCGATCATCTGACCGGTTTCGCGCAGGTAACGTTCTTCGTCGAACGATTCCAGGCGGGTACTGATGCCGATGATCTCATCGGCTACTTCCTCGCCACGTCCGTCCACGGCGGCGAACAGCAGCTTGAGCAGGCGCTCGCGCAGGCGCGGTGGCATGTGCGCGACCATGCCCAGGTCGAAGATGGCCAGGCGACCCTGTGGGGTGACGCGCAGGTTGCCCGGGTGCGGGTCGGCGTGGATCTCGCCATGCACGAAGATCTGGTCGATGTAGCCGCGGATCAACGCGGCGGCAAGCGGCGCCATCGGTTCTTCGGTGCGGCGCACATCGGGAATCATGTCCACCCGCACGCCGTTGGCCAGCTCCATGGTCAGCACGCGGTGGCTGCAGTAGTCCCAGATCGGCTGCGGCACCCACAGCGGCTTGAACGGCTTGAGGTGCTGGCCGAAGCGCTGCAGGTTTTCTGCCTCGGCCTGGTAGTCCAGCTCCTGCATCAAGGTCTTGGCGAACTCGTTGAGCCAGTCGCGCAGGCGGACCCGGCGGCCGACCTGGGTGAGATGGTCGGCGGCCAGCGCGAAGCTGCGCAGCACCTCAAGGTCCGAGCGCAGCTGCGCGGCGACTTCCGGCTTCTGCACCTTTACCGCCACCTCGCGGCCATCATGCAGCTGCGCGCGGTGCACCTGCGCAATGGAGGCACACCCCAGCGGCACCGGGTCGAAGCTGGCAAACAGCTTGGACACCGACGCGCCCAGCTCCTGCTCGATGATCTGTGCAATGCGCTCGACCGGAATCGGGGCCACCTTCTCCTGCATGCGTTCCAGCGCGGTGGCAAATTCCACCGGCACCATGTCCGGGCGGGTGGACAGCATCTGCCCCAGTTTCACGAAGGTGGGGCCGAGCGATTCCAGGTCGGTGACAAACTGCTCCGGATTGCCCTCGGGCGGCACGTCGTGCACCGCGCGGGCGTCCAGGTTCATGCCCGAAAACACCCCGGAGTTCCGGTAACGCAGCAGCAGGCGCAGGATCTGGCTGCGGCGGTTCATGCCTTTTACCAGCGATGGCGAGCCAGGGGCGACGGGCGTGGTATTCAAGCAGGGCTCCAGGACGGGTGTCCCCGGCAGTGTGCGGGCCGGGAGGTAGTGGGGCGGTGAATCCACCGGCATCTACCGCGAACGGGCCAGGATCGGGCAGAATCCACGCTTTCCGCTTGATCTATTGGATTGCCATGGCCGGTGCCAGCCTGTTTGCGTTGCTCGATGACATTGCCACGCTGTTGGACGACGTGTCGGTCCTGACCAAGGTCGCGGCCAAGAAAACCGCCGGCGTGCTGGGCGACGACCTGGCGCTGAACGCGCAGCAGGTCACCGGGGTCAACGCCAACCGCGAACTGCCGGTGGTGTGGGCGGTGGCCAAGGGCTCGCTGGTGAACAAGGCGATCCTGGTGCCGGCCGCGCTGGCGATCAGCGCGCTGGAGGCCTGGCTGCGCGGCAAGGGCTACCCGGTGCCGATCGTGGTGCCGCTGATGATGATCGGCGGCGCGTTCCTCTGCTACGAAGGCGTGGAGAAGCTGGCGCACCGCTTCCTGCATTCCAAGCAGGAGGACGAGCAGCACAAGGCCGAACGGGTCAAGGCGCTGGCCGACGAGAAGGTCGACATGGTGGCCTGGGAAGGCGAAAAGGTGAAGGGCGCGGTGCGCACCGACTTCATCCTGTCGGCCGAGATCATCGTGCTGTCGCTGGGCGTGGTGTCGGCCGCGCCGTTCCTCAACCAGGTCACCGCGCTGGTGGTGATTGCGCTGGCCATGACGGTGTTCGTGTACGGCTTGGTGGCCGGCATCGTGAAGCTGGACGACCTGGGCCTGTACCTGTCGCGCAAGGGCGCCGCCTTGGCGGCCTTCGGCCGTGGCCTGCTGATCACCGCGCCCTGGCTGATGAAGTTCCTGTCGGTGGCCGGCACCGCGGCGATGTTCCTGGTGGGTGGCGGCATCCTGGTGCACAACGTGCCGGCGCTGCACCATGCCGTGGTCGCGCTGGGCGGGGAAGGCCAGTGGGGGTGGCTGGTCAACGCGCTGGGCAACATGGTGGTGGGCGTGATCGCCGGTGCGATCGTGCTGGCCGCGGTGATGGGGTTCCAGAAGCTGCGCGGCAAGAAAGCGGCCCACTGACCGGGCCGCGGTCTGTCAGCGGGCGTTCCAGTCGCGCAGCGCCTCCAGCTCTGCGCGCGCGCCGGCCAGGCGGCGCCCGGACAAGGCATCGATCGCGCGCTGCA
>NZ_QAIW01000095.1:0-8304 GCF_003061285.1 Stenotrophomonas sp. HMWF003
GGTGTATCCGCGCCATGCCGATGCGGTGAGCGTGCTGGAGGCCGGCAGGCATGGCGCGCGGGCGCAGCTTGAACAGGCGGTGTTCCTGCCCACCGAGAACCGCCAAGGCTGGCAGCGCAGCTACCAGGCCATTGCACGGCCGCTGGCGGCGGCGGAGATGTCCGGCTTTCTGTTCTCGATCGTATCGACCATGCAGAACTGGCGCGATGTGCTCCAGGCGCGTGCACCGGGCTATCGCGACCGTATCGTGCACGTGTCGCTGCAGGGCGACGAAGGCGGCATGAACCTGGACATGCCGCAGGACGTGCTGAGCCGCATCGCCGCCAAGGGCAGCGTGGCAGGCGAGCGCTTCTGCGGGTTCTCCTTCCAGAACCACTACTGGATCCGCTGGCGCAACCTGGCGTCGGCCTACCAGCGCTACACGCTGGAGATCGCGCGCACCGACGATCCGGCGCAGCGCGTGGCCGCCTGGCGTGACGCGTACCAGAGCGTGGCCACCGGCGACCCGCCGCCGCCGTCGTACCGGCTGGGCTCGGAAGACAAGCGGCGCGCCTCCCGGCAGTTGTGGCGGCTGATGGTGGAACAGGGCCAGGCCTGGGAAGACCTCGGCCCCGACCTCACCGATGGCGCACCGCGCCCGTTGCCGCAGATGAAGGTCACGCCGATTTACTGAGTCCCGTACATGCCCGGTAGAGCCGACCGTTGGTCGGCTGCTCGCCACCTGCAGGCATCGCGAGGAGCCGGCCAGCGGCCGGCTCTACCGGTTTATGCTTTCCGGCGAACGCACTTACCCGGATGGAACCGCATGACCCCACGCACGGCACTGCTGCAGACACTCGAACAGCTCGACGCGCTCGACCCCGACCACCTGCCGGTGGTCCCGCTGGATGCGTATTTCACCGGCAACGACCAGGAAGAGTCGATTGCGCCGAACCAATGGGAGTTCGGGCGTCCGCCAATCCGCGAGCTGTACGCACGTTTCCAGGCCATCGCCGCACGCCCGGACGTACAGGGCGTGTACGTTGGCCTGCACCAGGACTGGGGCATGGCGCTGGAAGACGACGCCGAGTGGCCGGCAGCGGAGAACATCCACATCCTCACCTCCGCCGACGAGCCTACCGTGCTGTCCTGGCTGGACGGCCTGGAATCGGACGGTGCCAGCGCAGGCTGGCCGTATGGCCAGCATGCTGCGGCGCCGGTACCGACCGAGGGATTCCAGGTGTTCTCGGTGTTCTGGGATTAGCGCGGAAACCCCGCCCGGTAGAGCCGACCGTTGGTCGGCTGTTTTCCACATCGGAGCCAACATTCCGAGCCTCGTAGAGCCGACCGTTGGTCGGCTGCTTTCCACATCGGGGCCAACATTCCGAGCCTCGTAGAGCCGACCAACGGTCGACTCTACCCCCGCATCGGGGCCAACATTCCGAGCGTCGGAGGCAAGTCGACCAACGGTCGACGCTACCCGCGGCCGGGCAGCTGCGCGAACGCGCGTTGCATGCAGTCTTCGCGCGGGCATACGCGGCAGCCCGGGCCGATGGAGACCGAGTTGCCCGGGCTCTGGATGTCCAGCCCGCGCGTGTAGATCAGCCGTTCGGCATGCTGCAGGTCGCAGCCCAGCGCCACCGCGAAGGTCTTGCGCGGTTGCCCATGCCCGATCGGGCCGCTGCTCACCTGTCGCGCCAGCCAGAAATGGCGGCGTCCGTCGGGCATGCGCGCGGTCTGGGTCAGCACGCGTCCGGGCTGGTTGAACGCCTCGTACACGATCCACAGCGGGCACGACCCGCCCACCTGGGAGAAGTGGAAGTCGGTGGCCGAGTGCCGCTTGGACACATTGCCGGCCCGGTCCACGCGGATGAAGAAGAACGGCAGGCCCGGCGCACTGCGCCGCGCCAGCGTACTCAGCCGATGACACACCGCTTCGAAGCCCACCCCGAAGCGGTGCGCCAGCGCATCGATGTCATAACTGCTGTGCTCGGCCGCCCGCAGGAACTGCGCATACGGCATCACCAGCGCACCGGCAAAATAGTTGGACATGCCGATCCGCGCCTGCGCGACCTGCTCCGGCTCGCGAAAACCGGCGCGTGCGATCACCGCGTCGATCTGCGCCGCATAGCCCAGCAGTGCCAGCTCGGCCGCCATCTGGAACGCCTGCTGGCCCGGCTCCAGGTAATCGGGCAGCCACAGCGTGCGGCTGCCGCCGTCGTAGACCCGCTTCTCGCGCCCGGCCTGCAGCGGCGCCACTTCCACCAGCACCCCGTGGCGGTCGGCCAGCAGCTGGCGCAGCCGGGGCGCCACGTGCCCGGCCACCAGTCCCCACTCGCCGAACAGCTGCTCGGCCAGATCGTCCAGCTCGGGAATGTGGTTGTGCATGCGATTGAAGAAATCGCGCACCTGGTCGCCGGCGGGCAGCGCCTGCCCGGCATGCACGTCGCCCAGCTGGAACTCCAGCGCGGCGGCATGTTCGCGCAGCGCCAGGTGGCGGCGGTGCAGGTCCAGCAGGGCCTGGCTCACCTGCGGCAGGTTGCCGGCCATGGCGCGCAGCTCGGTGCTGCTCACATCGTCCAAGCCCAGGTCGCGCAGGGTTTCGCTCAACGCTTCCTGCAACGCGCCGGGCTCATCCACGTCGAACAGCCCGGAAACGTCGCCCAATACCTCGCGCAGCTTCTGCTGCACTGCCGGCGTCAGCGGGCGCTTGTTGCGCTCGATCTGGTTCAGGTAGCTGGCCGACAGCCCCAGCGCCCGGGCCAGCTCCACCTGGCTGTAGCCGCGCTGCTCGCGCAGCTTCAGCAGGCGCAGGCCGATCTGGCGGTGGATGGGCTGGCTATTCACAGAATTCACAAGAATCGTAGCGGGCATTGGCCAGATTAAGCGTATACAGCCCGGAAATCGAGCGAGGCTCTGTGAATAATGCCAACAACTTTCGACCCCCCGGGATTGTCCATGACTGTTGCAGCGCCCCGTATCCGCATGTTGATCGATGGCCAGTTCATCGAATCGGCCAGCTCGCACTGGCAGAACGTGGTCAATCCGGCCACCCAGGACGTCCTGGCCCAGGTGCCGTTCGCCACCATGAGCGAAGTGGACGCCGCCGTCGCCTCGGCCAAGGAAGCCTTCACGACCTGGCGCAAGACCCCGATCGGCACCCGCGCCCGCATCTTCCTGAAGTACCAGCAGCTGATCCGCGAGCACATGAGCGAGCTGGCCCACATCCTGTCGGCCGAGCAGGGCAAGACCGTGCCCGACGCCGAAGGCGATGTGTTCCGCGGCCTGGAAGTGGTCGAGCACGCGGCCGCCATCGGCAACCTGCAGCTGGGCGAGCTGGCCAACAACGTGGCCAACGGCGTGGACACCTACACCCTGCTGCAGCCGCTGGGCGTCTGCGCGGGCATCACCCCGTTCAACTTCCCGGCGATGATTCCGCTGTGGATGTTCCCGATGGCCATCGCCACCGGCAACACCTTCATCCTCAAGCCGTCCGAACAGGACCCGATGGTCACCATGCGCCTGGTCGAACTGGCGCTGGAAGCCGGCATTCCCAAGGGCGTGCTGAATGTCGTGCACGGCGGCGAAGACGTGGTCAACGCGATCTGCGACCACCCCGATATCAAGGCCGTGTCCTTCGTCGGCTCCACCCGTGTCGGCACCCACGTGTACAACCGCGCCTCGCTGGCCGGCAAGCGCGTGCAGTGCATGATGGGCGCCAAGAACCACGCCGTGGTGCTGCCGGATGCGAACAAGGAGCAGAGCCTCAACGCAATGGTCGGTGCCGCCTTCGGCGCGGCCGGCCAGCGCTGCATGGCCGCTTCCACGCTGGTGCTGGTGGGCGAAGCGCGTGAGTGGGTGCCGGACCTGGTGGCCAAGGCCAAGACCCTCAAGGTGAGCGGTGGCAGCGTTGCCGGCACCGATGTCGGCCCGGTGATCTCCTGCGCCGCACGCGAGCGTGTCGAAGCGCTGATCGCCTCGGGCGTGGAGCAGGGCGCCAAGCTGGTGCTGGATGGTCGCAACCCGCAGGTGGACGGCTTCGAGAAGGGCAACTTCGTGGGCCCGACCATCTTCGACGGCGTCACCCCGGGCATGCGCATCTACGACGAGGAAATCTTCGGGCCGGTGCTGGTGATCCTGGAAGCGGACACGCTGGAAGACGCCATCGCACTCATCAACGCCAACCCCAACGGCAACGGCACCGCACTGTTCACCCAGTCCGGCGCGGCGGCCCGCAAGTTCCAGGAAGACATCGACGTTGGCCAGGTGGGCATCAACGTGCCGATCCCGGTGCCGGTGCCGCTGTTCTCCTTCACCGGTTCGCGCGCCTCCAAGCTCGGCGACCTGGGCCCGTACGGCAAGCAGGTGGTGATGTTCTACACCCAGACCAAGACCATCACCTCGCGTTGGTTCGACGACGAGACCCTGGGTCATGGCGTCAACACCACCATCAGCCTGAAGTAAGCACCAACGGAGTTCGACCATGAGCCACTCGATGACGACGGAACTCGACGAAGCGCAGCAGGCCTATAGAGAGGCTGCGCGTGACTTCGCCCAGGCCGAACTGGCGCCGCACGCCGCGCGATGGGATGCGGAGGGCATCTTTCCGCGCGAGGCGATCGCCAAGGCAGGGGAACTCGGGTTCTGTGGCCTGTACATGGACCCCGAGGTCGGTGGCAGCGGCCTGAGCCGTCTGGACGCCGCCGTCGTCATCGAGGAGCTCGCCAACGTGGATCCGTCCACGGCGGCCTATGTCAGCATCCACAACATGGCCTCGTGGATGGTGGCCAAGTGGGGCCAGGAGAGCCTGCGTGCCGCATGGGGCGCAGACCTGGCGGCCGGCACCAGGCTGGCCTCGTACTGCCTGACCGAACCGGGCGCCGGTTCGGACGCGGCCTCGCTGAAGACCAGCGCGGTGCGCGACGGCGACCACTATGTGCTCAATGGCGCCAAGGCCTTCATCTCCGGCGCCGGTGCCACCGAACTGCTGGTGGTGATGGCGCGCACCGGCGGCGCCGGTGCAGGCGGCATCAGCGCGATCGCGGTGCCGGCCGACCTGCCCGGCATCAGCTATGGCCGCAAGGAAGAGAAGATGGGCTGGAACAGCCAGCCCACCCGCGGCATCACCTTTGAAAACGTGCGCGTGCCGGTCAGCCACCTGCTGGGCGAGGAAGGCAGCGGCTTCAAGCTGGCCATGAAGGGGCTGGACGGTGGCCGCATCAACATCGCCGCGTGCTCGCTGGGCGCCGCCCAGGGCGCGCTGGACGCCGCGCGCCGCTACATGGGCGAGCGCCGCCAGTTCGGCAAGGCGCTGTCCGAATTCCAGGCGCTGCAGTTCAAGCTGGCCGACATGGCCACCCAGCTGGTCGCCGCCCGGCAGATGGTGCACGGCGCCGCGCGCAAGCTGGATGCCGGTGCCAGCGATGCCACGGTGTGGTGCGCGATGGCCAAGCGCTTCGCCACCGACGCCGGCTTCGCCATCTGCAACGACGCGCTGCAGATCCACGGCGGCTACGGCTACATCCGTGAATACCCCATTGAACGGTTGCTGCGCGATTCGCGCGTGCACCAGATCCTGGAGGGCACCAACGAGATCATGCGTGTGATCGTGGCCCGCCACCTGCTCAATACCGACGAGGAACTGCGATGATCGACTGGCGCACGCATGATCACACCGGCCTGAAGGTCGAGGCCGACGGCCATGTTGCCGTAGTCACGCTGGACAACCCGCCGGCCCACACCTGGACCGTGCACAGCCTGTCGGCGCTGCGCGACCTGGTGGGCGCGCTCAATGCCGACAACGGCATCTACGCGCTGGTGATCACCGGCGGCGGCGAGAAGTTCTTCTCGGCCGGCGCGGATCTCAAGCAGTTCGCCTCCGGCGACAAGGCCGCGGCCCGCGAAGCGGCGCGCCGGTTCGGTGAAGCGTTCGAAGCGCTGTCCGGCTTCCGGGGTGTGTCCATCGCCGCGATCAACGGTTACGCGATGGGCGGTGGCCTGGAGTGCGCGTTGGCGTGCGACCTGCGCATTATCGAAGAACACGCCCAGGTGGCGCTGCCGGAGGCCACCGTTGGCCTGCTGCCGTGCGCCGGTGGCACCCAGAACCTGCCGCGCCTGGTGGGCGAGGGCTGGGCCAAGCGGATGATCCTGCTGGGCGAGCGCATCGATGCCGACACGGCCGTGCGCATCGGCCTGGCCGAGGAGAAGGTCGGCAAGGGCGAAGCCAAGGCCCTGGCGCTGGAATGGGCGCACAAGGCCGGCAAGCAGAGTCCGTCCAGCATTGCCGCCTGCAAGATCCTCGTGCAGGCCACCCGCAGCGGCACCCACGCCTCGGCGCTGGTGGCCGAGCGGGAGGCCTTCGTGGACCTGTTCGACCGTGCCGACCAGGCCGAGGGCGTAAACGCCTTCCTGGAAAAGCGCGCCCCGCAGTGGAAGAACGCATGAGCACGCCGGTCGCCAGCGACGAGGCACCGGTGCTGTTCGAAGAACGCGCGGCCGCCAACGGCACGCGCATCGGCATTGCCACGCTCAACGCAGCGCGCACCCTCAATGGGTTCTCGCTGCCGATGGCGCACCTGCTGCGCGAGCGTCTGGATGCGTGGGCCAACGATGACGGCATCGCGCTGGTGGTGCTGCAGGGCACAGGCGAGAAGGCGTTCTGCGCCGGCGGCGACCTGCACAGTCTGTATCGCAGCATGGTCGACTATCGCGACGCGCAGAAGACCGACATCCGCGACAACGCCTACGCGGCTGAATTCTTCGACGTGGAATACCGCGTCGACTACGCCATCCACACCTATCCCAAGCCGATCCTGTGCTGGGGCCATGGCATCGTGATGGGCGGCGGCATCGGCCTGATGTCCGGCGCCAGCCACCGCGTGGTCAGCGAGCGTTCCAGACTGGCGTTCCCGGAGATCACCGTCGGCCTGTTCCCCGATGTGGGCGGCAGCTGGCTGCTGCCGCGCGTGCCGGGCAAAGGTGGCCTGTTCCTGGCGTTGACCGGCGCGGTACTCAATGCGGGCGACGCGATCTATGCCGGCCTGGCCGACATCCACATCGCAGAAGCGCAGCGTGGGGCCGTCTTCAACGCGCTCACCGAGGTGCACTGGAGCGACGACGCCAGGCGCAACCATGACCAGCTCGATGCGCTGCTGCAGCAGCACGCCAGCGACGCGGCCACCGGCCCGCTGCTGCGCAATGCGGCGGCCATCGACGCGCTGTGTACCGGCGATGACGTGCCGGCCATCGTCGCGGCCATCAGCGCGCTGCAGACCGATGACCCCTGGCTGCAGACCGCGCAGGCCACGCTGGCCGCCGGTGCACCCGGCTCGGCGCGGCTGGCGTTCGAGCTGCAGCGCCTGGCCGCCGGCGCGACGCTGGCCGAGGTCTACCGCATCGAATACATCGCCGCGCTGCACGCGGCCGCCCATGGCGATTTCGCCGAAGGCATCCGCGCGCTGCTGATCGACAAGGACCGCACGCCGCAGTGGCAGCCACGTACGCTGGCGGACGCCACGGCCGAATGGGCCCACACCTTCTTCGTTTCGCCGTGGTCGGATGCCGCACATCCGCTGGCCGACCTCGGCACCCCCGTCCCTGAAAGGAGCCACGCATGAGCCGTATTGCATTCATCGGGTTGGGCAACATGGGTGGCCCGATGGCCGCCAACCTGGCCAAGGCCGGCCACGCCGTGCGCGTGTTCGACCTGGTGCCTGCCGCTGTGCAGGCCGCCGTGGACGCCGGTGCCACCGCCGCACATTCGGCGCTGGACACCCTGGCCGACGCCGAGATCGTGATCTCGATGCTGCCGGCCAGCCGCCACGTCGAAGGCGTGTACCTGGGCGATGACGGCCTGCTTGGCGACATTCCCGGCGGCGCGCTGGTCATCGATTGCAGCACCATCGCACCGGCCACCGCGCGCAAAGTGGCCGAAGCGGCCGCGGCGCGTGGCCTGCAGATGCTCGACGCGCCGGTGTCCGGTGGCACTGCCGGTGCACAGGCCGGCACGCTGACCTTCATCGTTGGCGGCGAGGAAGACGCGCTCGAACGTGCGCGCCCGATCCTGCAGGCGATGGGCAAGAACATCTTCCACGTGGGCGCCAGCGGTGCGGGCCAGGTGGCCAAGCTGTGCAACAACATGGCGCTGGGCGTGATCATGGCCGTCACCGGCGAATCGATCGCGCTCGGTGTCGCGCACGGGCTGGATCCGAAAGTGCTGTCGCAGATGATGGCGGTCAGCACCGGGCGCAGCTGGGCTACCGAGGTATGCAACCCGTGGCCGGGCGTGCTCGAAAATGCACCCGCCTCGCGCGGCTACAGCGGCGG
>NZ_QAIW01000009.1:0-2140 GCF_003061285.1 Stenotrophomonas sp. HMWF003
GGCCAGCAGCAGCTGCACTGCGCCCCGTTCCATCCACCTGCCGCGCCATCCCCTCACACCCTGCCCCACCCTCGATGCCGCCACGCAGGTCGCGTGCCGCCCCTGGCCGGGATTATCGCCCGAACCCGGCGCTTTCACGCGGCACACCGGCGTCGCCGCTGCGGGCCATGGGTCTCATGGCAGGCCCGGCCGGCCCTCCGAGGGCAGCGCGCTGCGCCCCGGCCACAGCGCCGGCTGGGTCATCCGCTCCAGCGCCATCGGGCGCTCGATCGCATACCCCTGCAGTCCGTCCACCCCGAGCACCTGCAGCTGTTCGGCCACCTCGGTCGATTCCACCCATTCGGCAATCACGGTCATGTGCAGCTCGCGGCCGATTTCGGTAATCGCGCGCACCGCCGCGCGGCTGACCGGATCGATGTCCATGTCGCGCACGAACACGCCATCGATCTTGAGCATGTCCGCCGGCAGCTGGCGCAGGTAGCCGAACGAGGACAGCCCCGAACCGAAGTCGTCCAGCGCCACCTGGCAGCCGCGCGCCTTGACCGCTTCGATGAAGCTGCGCGCCTGGGCCAGGCTGCTGATCGCCGCGGTCTCGGTGACCTCGAAGCAGAGCTTGCGCGCCAACCCGCGGTTGCGTTCCAGCAGGTCGCAGACGAAGGCCAGGAAACTCGGCTCGGCAATCGACTGCGCCGACACGTTGACGTTGCACAACCCCAGCCGCTGCACGTGCGCCGGGCACACCTGCAGGTGGCGGAACAGCAGCCCCAGCACATGCCGGTCCAGTGCCATGCCCATGCCGTAACGCTCCACGGCCGGCATGAATTCACCGGGCCCCTGCAGCACGCCGTCGGGATTGCGCATGCGGACCAGCACTTCGTAATGCAGGAAACCCGGATCGCCCACGCGCTCGATGCGCTGCGCATACAACAGCATGCGGTTCTCGGCGATGGCACTGGTCACCCGTGCCAGGCGTTCGGCTTCCTGCCGGCGCTCGTCCAGCGCCATGCGGCTTTCGTTGTAGCAGTGCACGCGGTTGCGCCCGGCTTCCTTGGCGGCATAGCAGGCGCTGTCGGCCGCGCTCATCAGCCAGTTCACATCGACCGCCTCGCGGGTCACCTCCACCACGCCGATGCTGCAGCTCACCCGCAGGCTGCCGTCGCCATGCTGGAAGTTGGCCTGGCCCAGCGAACGCACGATCCGCTGCAGCACCTGCTTGGCCTCGTCCTGGGCCGCATTGGCCAGGAACAGCGCGAACTCGTCGCCGCCCAGCCGCCCTACCCAGTCACCCTCGCGTACCGCGCCCACCAGGTAGTCGGCGAAGTTGCGCAGCAACTGGTCGCCCGCCGCGTGGCCCAGCCCGTCGTTGACCAGCTTGAAGTAATCCAGGTCGATGTAGCACAGGCTGTGCACGCCGCCGTGGTTGCGCACGTCGAGCAGGGACTGCTCCAGCAGGCGTTCGATCTCGCGCCGGTTGATCAGCCCGGTCAGCGGATCATGGCTGGCGTGGTGCTCCACCTCGCGGGCCAGCGCATGGTTCTGCGACACATCCTCCACGATGGCGAACACCGACACCTCGCGGCCGGCGGTGCGCACCAGCGTGCCGCTCCAGCGCCCCCACATCAGCCCGCCGTCGGCGCGCCGGAAGCGCAGTTCGGCCGGGCGCAGCTGGCGGCCCCAGTCGATGCGGCCCGCGTCGTCGAGCACCAGTTCTCCTTCCGCCACCAGGTCCTGCAGGGACAGCCCGAGCAACGCAGTGCGCGCGTAACCCAGGATGTCGGCCATGGCCTGGTTGACCTCCAGGATGCCGCCGGTATGGTCGAACTTGAGCATGCCCACCGTGGCCTGGTAGAACGCCGCGCGGAAGCGGCTTTCCTGCTCCAGCAGATCGCGCCGCACGCGTCGCGACAGCATCGCGGCGACGACGGTGATCAACAGCACCGACAATCCGCCCACCAGCAGCGTGGTGATGCGCACGATCGAGGCCGTGCGCTGCAGCGACATCGAAAATGCCTTGGCCCGCGCCTGCAGGTCACGGTCCAGTGCCTGCACCTGATCCAGCAGCAGCGCCTGGGTCACCGGTTCAACGTCGCGGCGGGCATGCAGTGCCTGCGCCGCGCCGACCAGACCGGCCAGCTGCAGT
>NZ_QAIW01000096.1:0-7001 GCF_003061285.1 Stenotrophomonas sp. HMWF003
GTACTAGCGTCCAGGTTCATTCGGGCGTGGGGCCGGGTCCTCCTGCACGGACGAACATACCCAGCCGCCATAGGTTCCAGCGCCGCTGAGGATGCCTTCACCGGTGGCCGCCTCCATGCCGTCCCGCGCACACAGGGTCTGGTGGTAGACGCGGGTGGCCAGCGACTGGCGCGCGTACCGGTAAGTGAACGAGCCATCCGGGTTGGGCACAAGCACCTGTTCCACGTCTATCTGGCGCTGGTCATCGGCCAGGTCCGGCCAGCGCCCCGTGCGCACGATCAGAACAGTGCCGTCAGCGTCGAGGGCGGGGCGGTCGTGGAACCCCGGTGGAGGAGGCTCGGGCACGACGCTGGTGAACAGAAGCAACGCGAGAAGTGGCTGCACGAGCAAGGCTCCGGGAGGGGCGACACAGTGTGGCGCGCAGAGCGGCGGGCAGTTGTGCGGTGGTTCGCAGTGCAGTCGCTGGGGACACCGGACGCTGGCCGGGTTTGTGATCGCTTCGCGTGTGCCGAAGCGTCACGGCTATAGTACTGGCGCACTGGCCAGGACGACGTCTGTCCCTGCGGAAAGCGCACCCCACAGAACGATGTCAGGACGCGACATGAGCACCAGGCTGCAGAACCACTGCCGTTCCCACCGTCGGGTGCCGCGCTGGCTGACCGCCGCGCTGCGGCTGGGGGCGATGGTGTTGCTGGTCGGCTGTGGCAACGCGCCGCATGCGCCTCCTGCAGGCGGGTTGCAGGATGTGCGCTCCATCGACATCCACTACCAGCACCGCGGCAGTGACCATGCCGATGAGGTTCACCGGCTCCAACCCGCAGCAGGCCGCCGTACCTTCGTGCGCCGTTCGCAACTGGATGCACGTAATCCCGGGGCGGTGCTGACCGACGATGTTCCTGCCCAGCGCGTGGCCGAACTGCTGTGGGCGCTGTCCGCGCCGGCGTGGCCGCGCGCGCGGGGCGTGGAAGAGGTGGCCCGCCGGGTGCGACCGGCACAGATGCTGGCACGCGCGTCGTCAGATGGTGCACCGCTGCAGACGGCCTGCACGCCCGATCAATTGAAACGCGAGATGCGCGCGCTGCTGCACGGCGCCGCGCTGCGCGATCAGGTTGATCGCTACTACGCCGGCCCCCGATGGGACGAGGATGCGCCTTCGATACGCGTGGTGGTCGACTATGAAAGTGCGCCGCCGCAGGTGCTGCAGTCGAATGCACAGACGCTGTTGATGCTGCCGTGGGTGTTGGGGCCGCCGCAGGGTGACGCCAACGCCACCACCCATGAGGTCACGTCCACATGGTCGGTGCCGATCAGCCAGGCGTTGCGACGCGTTTTGCCGGATACGTCGAAGGCCTACATCCGGCTCGGACAGCGCCAGGACGTCATGCTCGAATCGCGTCTCCGTGCTGATGCGCGCCTCGCCTGCGAGGCGCAGCATCGCTGACAATGGCGCGCATCAGGTTCCGTAGCGCAGCAGCGTTCCGCGGCTGAACAGCCATTGGCAGCGTCGCTTGCGCATGGCACGCACCTTGCCCTGTTCGACCACCACGTGCGTCTCGTGCAGCGCCTCCCCGTGTACGTGTGCACCGGGCTTGAAACGGAACACGCCACTCTGGCCGTCCGGGGTCAGCAGCGCTTCTTCCATCTGCGCACGTTCGTCTGCATTGAACAGGACCGCGCGCTGTTCGTCGTCGGGGGTGACCAGCGGTGTGTCCACCTGACGCCAGGGCGAGGCGAGCCGGTAGGCGATGAAGTAACGGCCGTCCACGCGGGTCAGTTTGACGGTTTCCCGGCTGTGGGCACCCGGTGCGGCATAGCAGCCGATCAACCGCCCCTGCCCGATCGAATCGCCGTTGCCGCAGCCGGCAAGCAGCAGAAGCGCAGGCAACAACACGGCGGACAATCGCATCAGGCAGCCACGGGTGCGGGTGACCGCGCAGTGTAGCGTCGTCTCTCCATTGAGGGGTTGTCTGATGCTTCGCAGCTTCTGCGATGACAGCACCGCGCGCCACTTTCCCAGCCAATGGTGCTGCGTCTTCTGATCGCTGCCGTGCAGGCGGATATGGACACTGCGAGCATGTCCTGCGATCACCGCCCCTGGCAGCCTGGCAACGCGTACTTCTTCAGTGCGCACCTGCACCGTGCCCACGCCGGGCTGCTGGTGGAGCACGCGCAGGCCTTGCGGCTGGCGTTCCGGGTGGCGCAGCAGGCACGGCCGTTCCGCATCGATGCCATCGTGGTGCTGCCCGACCACCTGCATGGTGTGTGGACGCTGCCGGCGGGGGATGATGACGGGCATCGGCGCTGGACGCAGATCCAGGCCATCTTCGACCGCCACCTGCCGGGCAAGCCGCCGCGCGCGGTGCTGCGTCGCGATCGTTGCGCACGGCCGCTGTGGCACAGCAGTTTTCGCGAACACCGCATTCTGGATGAGGACGACTTCCATCGACACGTGGCCTATGTGCACCAGAACCCGGTGAAGCACGGCCATGTGCGCGATGCGATGGAATGGCCTTACAGCTCCATCCATCGCGTGGGGCGGTCGGAGGAGGTGCAATGCTGAGGTGGTAGTGCCGGTTGCCGCCAGGGTCAGCCGCAACGCACCTTGAATACAGGTCCGGCGCCGATCAGTACCAGGGCCATGTAGTCGCTGTTCTTGTCCTTGCCCTTGAGGGTGGCGCCCGGGTTGAAGTGGAAGATGCCGAACCCGCCAGTGGGCCGGACCAACGCCTTGTCGATCTGATCGGCATCGTCCTTGAAGTAACGGGTGATGTCCGCGCGCGAGGACACCTGCAGCGCCGTGGGGTCGCGCTGCCATTGCTCGTCGCGGTTGAAGCTGACGAAGTACTGGCCCTGCTGCTGCTCGATGCGGAACTCGGCGGGCTTGCGCGCGTGGGTGGCATAGCAGCCCAGCAGGGGATCGGCGGAGAACACGCCGGCGCCGGTGTCGGGGTTGCGGCAGGCACCCAACAGCAGGACCGGGGCAAGCAGGGGAAGGCAGATGGCTGGGCGCATGGCAGTGTGCTGGTGCGGCGGTAGGCGCAGTCTAGGCAACGTCGTCCAACGACGCCGTGTAGAGAGGCCGCCGTGTACACCCCTGCCATCCGCCCGGGTGTACGTTGGTGGCCGTCCAGACGAGCAGCGCCCGTGCCCCCGCACCCCCGTCCGCCACCGGCAGCATCCTTCCAACCACGGCAAGCTGTGGCCCGGGCCCCGGTAATGGGCGTGTGCAGCTTCCTCGGGCTGCCGCTGGGCGCTGCGGCCTATTGGCTGGCAGACGTAGGCGGGCAGGGCGATGCAGGCGTGGTCAGCAGCGTCATGGCGGCCATTGGCGTGCTGGCGGCGGCAGGCGTGGGCATGGTGGCCAGCATCGCCGCACGCGAGCGCCAGGAGCGCTGGCCGTGGTTGGGCATCACCGGCGCGTTGGTCAGCAAGGCGCCGCTGCTGCTGTTCCTCGTGGCGTTCATCGCCCATCACTGAGGGCGCTGCGGCCAGACGCCGCCTCCACCCGACGCGCTCCCACAGGGATGCGCCCCCGGGCGTCGTGGATCGACAGCGCCTCGCCGACACGGTTCAGGGTGTACGTTGGAGGCCTTCCAAACGAGTCGCGCCTGTGCCCCAGGACAACCTTTCGCCTGCATCCACCCTTCCCGCATCACCGCGTGCCGCACGGGCACCCGTGTTGGGGCTGTGCAGTTTCCTTGGCCTGCCGGTGGGGGGTGCGGCCGGCTGGCTGGCCGGCGTGGCCAACCATGGCGTCATTGCCGGGGCCGGTACCACCGGGGTCGCCATCGGTGTGCTCGCGGCGGCGGCCGTAGGACTGGTGGCCGCCATGGCCTCGCGGGTGCGCCAGGAACGCTGGCCGTGGCTGGGGATCGTCGGTGCGGTGGTCAGCACGGCACCGCTGGCGCTGTTCATCGTGTCGATGCTGCTGCACCGCTGAGGGGGCGGATGTCCCGCGATCGCGCGCTGACGAAGCGCAGCATCACGCCAGCGGCGACGGTTGACTGCCCACTCAATGCCGATGCCGCCGCCAGGCGTTCCACACATGCGTGGCCGCCAGCAGCAGGCTGCCGGCGACGGTCATCGGGGTTTCGCTGTCGTGGCTGGGCCACTCGGCGGCACCGGAAAGCAACAGCAGCAGGCCCAGCGCGGCGCTGGTGACGGCGGCCGCAGGCAGGCGCTGCTGGCGGTGCGCGCGCCACAGGGCGAAGCCGGTCAGCGGGGCGGCGATGGCAACGAACAGCACGTGCACCCATTCGGCCTGCGCCCACACCCCGAACAAGGGCAGGGTGGCGGCCAGGATCGGCAGGGCCAGGCAGTGCAGCAGGCACAGGCTGGACAGGGCGATGGCGCCGGCATCGAGCAGGGTTGAAGAACGTTTCATGGGGCTGGGGTCCGGCTCAGTGAATGTTATATAGTAACATTTCATTCCGCTGCGGACCCTGTCCCTCCATGAACGCCACTGCTGCCCCCACCGATGCCCGCCTGCCGGTGACCGTGTTGTCCGGTTTCCTTGGCGCCGGCAAGACCACGCTGCTCAACCAGCTGCTGCGCAACCGCGAGGGACGGCGGGTGGCGGTGATCGTCAACGACATGAGCGAGATCAACATCGACGCGCAGCTGGTGCGCGATGGCGGCGCGGCGCTGCGCCGTACCGAGGAGACGTTGGTGGAGTTCAGCAATGGCTGCATCTGCTGCACTCTGCGCGACGACCTGCTGCAGGAGGTCAAGCGGCTGGCCGCCGAAGGCCGCTACGACTACCTGCTGATCGAATCGACCGGCATCGCCGAGCCGATGCCGGTGGCGGCCACCTTCTCGGTCCGCGATGAGGACGGCTTCTGCCTCAACGACATCGCGCGCCTGGACACGATGGTGACGGTGGTGGATGGGCAGAACTTCCTGCACGACTTCGGCTCGACCGACCGGCTTGCCGACCGCAGCCAGCAGGCCGGTGCCGACGACGTGCGCGGGGTGGTGAACCTGCTGGCCGAGCAGATCGAGTTTGCCGATGTGATCGTGGTGAGCAAGTGCGACCTGATCGACGATGACACGCTGCAGTCGACCCTGGCCGTGCTGCGCGCAATGAACCGCGAGGCGCGGCTGGTGCTGTCCGAACAGGGCAACGTGCCGCTTCAGGACGTGCTGGATACGCATCGCTTCGATTACATCAAGGCGCAGTTGGCACCGGGTTGGATGCAGGCCCTGCGTGGCGTGCATACGCCGGAGACCGAGGCGTACGGCATCAGCAGCTTTGTGTACCGTGCGCGTCGGCCGTTCCACCCGCAGCGCTTCGCGCAGCTGCTGAAGCAGGGGCTGGGGCCGGTGATCCGCAGCAAGGGGTTCTTCTGGCTGGCCAACCGCATGGACTGGGTGGGCGAGCTGTCCAGTGTGGGCGCGGCCACCCGTACCGAGGCCGCCGGCTTCTGGTACGCCGCACGCGAGCGGGTGGAGGCCGGGCTGGAGGACACCCCGCCGCTGCTGCCACCGCCGCAGGTGCCTTACACCGACGTCGGTTGGGTGCGCCAACAGGCCGCCTGCTGGACCGCGCCCATGCCGGGCATGGACGAGGTGGGCGATGCCGGCGAGTACCAGGCCATGCGCCGCATGTGGCATCCGTGGTGGGGCGATCGCCGCCAGGAGCTGGCGGTGATCGGGGTGGAGATGGACGAGCGTGCGGTGCGCGCGGAGTTCGACGCCTGCCTGCTCACCGATACCGAGATGCGCGCCGGGCCGATGCTGTGGCAGCTGTTGCCCGACGCATTCCCGGCATGGTCGCGGCACTGACGGCGACGCTTATACCGCCGTCAACGACCAGCCTTCGGCGCCCGCGTCCAGGAAGTGGGTCAGCCCCACGGCATCCAGCAGCGCCTGGTCGTGCGAGACGATCATCAGCGTGCCCTGGAACTGGCTGAGCATCTGCTCCAGCGCGGCCAGGGAGGGCAGGTCGAGGTGGTTGCCGGGTTCGTCGAGCAACAGCAACTGCGGCGGCGCGCGCGCGTACAGCACGGCGGCCAGCGCGGCTTTCAGGCGCTCGCCGCCACTCAGTGTGGACAGCGGGCGCAGGCTGCGTTCGGCGTCCAGCCCGAGCAGCGCAAGCCGGGTGCGCGCATCGGCGTCGCCGGCCTCGGGGTGGGCCTCGCGCAGCAGCGACAGCGCCGTTGCCTGCGCGGGCAGCGTTGACAGGGATTGGTCGAGCAGCGCGGTGCGCGCGGCCACCGTGCAGGTACCGGCAACGGCATCGCAGTCGCCGGCCAGCAGCCGCAGCAACGTGGATTTGCCACTGCCGTTCGGGCCGCGCACGCCGATGCGCTGACCGCGCTGCACCCGCAGGCTGAGCTGCCGCCACGGCGGCGACACCCACGGCAGCTGGACGTCGGTGAGCTCGGCCACGCGCTGCGGCCCGGGCTCCGCCTGGTGCGGCGCGAGCAGGGCAATCCCGGCGACATCGTCCACCCGCGCAGCGGCCTCGCGCACGCGGGCGTCCAGCGCCGCGCTGCGCTCCAGTTGCTGGGCCTGCCAGCGCCCGGCGCTGTGCTCGCTGCGGTTCTTCATGCCGCCCAGCAGGATCGGAGCCTGGTTGGCCGTGCGCGCCGTGCGTTGCGCGCGCGACTGGCGGTGCTCAAACCGTTCGCGTTGCTCGCGCGCGGCGTCGTGCTGGTGGCGCCGTTCGCGCTTGCGCAGCGCCAGCAGTTCGGTGGCGGCGCTGTGCTCGTCATGCTTCTGCGCGGCATACAGGTCGTAGTTGCCGCCGTAGCTGCGCAGCCCGCCCGGCGACAGTTCGACAATGCGCTGCATCGCGCGCAGCACGTGGCGGTCGTGGCTGATCACGATCAGGCCGCCGCGCCAGTGCGCCAGCGCATCCAGCAGCCGCGTGCGATGGCGGGCATCGAGGTGATTGCTGGGCTCGTCGAGGATCAGGCCGTCGGCCTGCGACAGCAGCGCACCGCCCAGGGCCACCTGCATGGCCTGGCCGCCGCTGAGCGAGGCGGCCAGGCCATGCA
>NZ_QAIW01000096.1:7027-14400 GCF_003061285.1 Stenotrophomonas sp. HMWF003
CGGCAAGCCCAATTGCTGCCACTGCGCCTGCAGCTGTTCGCGGATGTTCCAGCGCTCGCCTACCGCGGTGAAATCGGCGGGATCGACACTGCCGGCCTCGATGCGCGCCAGCGCAGCCAGCAGCGGGGCCACGCCCGCCAGCGCGGCGTGGCTGCCCGGTGGGGCACCACTGTGCTGGGCCAGCAGGTGCACGCGGCCGTGGCGCTGCACCTGGCCGGCACTGGGCGCATGCTGGCCGGCCAACACGCGGGCCAGCACGCTCTTGCCCACGCCATTGCGCCCGACCAGGCCGGTCGGGGTGGTGTCGAAGTGGGTGCTGATATCGGAAAACAGGACCCGCCCATCGGGCAGGGTGCAGGTCACGCGGTCGAGCGTGAGGGAAAATGCGGTCATGCGACCTCCAGGGATGCCGTGGGTTCCCTTCACGCACGGGGCGGGAAGGACACAGGCCGTCAAACAGACGGCGGGGCATCACTGGCGCATGCGGGCATACCTCATTACACAGGCGACTGGCTGTCGCGCCGCCAGTATAGATTTGCGCCGCGCCAAGGGAGTGAATGCACGCTGTTCAACAGCTCACGCCGGTGAGCCGGGCGCTGACGAAATCGATGAATACCCGCAGCTTGGGCAGCACGTGGCGGCCCGACGGCCACAGCAGGTGGAAGGTGCCGCAGGCGTGGATCTGCTCGGGCAGCACGCGCACCAGGCGGCCATCGGCCAACGCATCGCGTACCGAGTGCTCGGGGATGTAGGCGATGCCTCGCCCGGCCAGCGCGAACGCCAGGCGCGCCTCGATGGTGTTGGCCACCATCGACACCGGCAGTTCCAACGCTGGTTCCCCCGACGCGCGTGGCAGCGGCCACGGTTCCAGCTTGCCGCTGCTGGGGAAGCGGTAGTGCAGGCAGTCGTGCTGCAGCAGGTCGTGCGGGGCCTTGGGCGTGCCGCGCCGCGCCAGATACTCGGGCGAGGCCACCAGGTAGCGGGGGAACACGCCCAGCCGGCGCGCGCTGAGCCGCGAGTCGGACGGCTCACCTACGCGCAGCACCGCATCGAAGCCTTCTTCGACCACATCGACCAGGCGGTCGTCGAAATCCAGCTCCAGGCGGATGCCGGGGTAGGTGGCCATGAACGCGGCCAGGATCGGCAGCGACAGGTCACCCACCAGCGGCAGGCTGAGCCGCAACACGCCACACGGGGCGGCGGCCTGCTGGGCCAGCTCGGTGCGGCCGGCGTCCAGCTCGTCGAGGATGCGCCGGCAGCGCAGCAGGAAGCGCTCGCCCTCGGCGGTCAGGGTCACGCTGCGCGTGCTGCGATGGAACAGGCGCACGCCCAGTGCCTGTTCCAGGCGCGTGATGGTCTTGCCGGTGGCCGAGGCCGACACGCCGAGCAGGCGCCCGGTGTCGACGAAGCTGCGGGTGTCGGCCACGTGCACGAAGGTCTGCAGGTTGCCGATGTTGTCCAAAGCCGACATGGCCGAACTCAAGGGGAAAGGCGCCACTCTAGCGGCCCGGCGCGGCGGTGGTGCACGGTGCATGGAATGCAGCGGTGCGTGCCGGGGTGGCAGCGGCGGCATCCCTTGCTGGTACGGGGTCTGCACCGATTGCGGAATGCAGTGTCCGGAATGAGTGGACTGCGAACTGGGTGTTTGGCGCGCCGCCGAACACCGAGCATGGCGCTCCCCCCGCTGCTGGAATTCCGCGATGTCCTCCGTGCTTGATGTGCCTCCCCTTGTCCAGCCGCGCCTGGCCGCGGTGGATGCCGTGCTCTCCGCCGCCCATGCCGACCAGCGCGTTGTCGGCGCGGTGGTGCTGGTGCGCGAACATGGCCAGCTGCGCCATGCCAGCGCCAGCGGCTGGGCCGACCGCGAGCAACAGCGGCCGATGCAGGCCGATGCCCTGTTCCGGCTGGCGTCGGTAAGCAAGCCGATCGTGACCGCCGCGGTGATGCGCCTGGTGGCGCAGGGGCTCGTATCGCTGGATGCACCGGTCACCGATTGGCTGCCTGACTTCCGGCCCGCGCTGCCTGATGGCACCCGGCCGGTCATGACCCTGCGCCAGCTGCTCAGCCACAGTGCCGGGCTTGGCTATCGCTTCCTGGACGCCGACGCCGAAGGCCCGCATGCGCGCGCCGGGGTCAGCGACGGCATGGACGACAGCCCGATCACCCTGCACGAGAACCTGCGGCGGATCGCCGATGTGCCGCTGCTGTTCCCGCCCGGGCAGGCCTGGCACTACGCGCTGGGTGTGGACGTGGCCGGTGCCGTGCTGGAAGCGGCCACTGGTCAGCCGCTTGCACAGGTCGTGCGCGAGCAGGTGACTGCGCCGCTGGGCATGAAGGACACCGGCTTCCACACCCCGACCCCGGCGCGCCTGGCCACGCCCTACGTGTCCGATACGCCGCAACCGCACCGGCTGCGCGAAGGCGAGGTGGTGCCGCCCTTCGAAGGCACCGCAGGAATTGCCTACAGCCTTGCCCGGGCCAGCAACCCGGATGCATTCCCTTCCGCCGGCGGCGGCATGGTGGGCACCGCGCAGGATGTGATGCGCCTGCTGGAAGCGCTCCGCGGCGATGCCGAGCGCGCCTGGCTGCCAGCGTCCAGCGTGGCCGCGATGGCGCGTGCGCAGGTGGGCGAGCAGGGGCCGCCGGATGCACCGGGCTGGGGCTTCGGGCTGGGGTTTGCGGTCCTGCGGGACCCGGCACTTGCCGCCACGCCGCAGGCGGCGGGCAGCTGGTGCTGGGGCGGTGCCTATGGACACAGCTGGTTCGTCGATCCGGCGCGCGGGGTGAGCGTGGTGGCGCTGACCAACACCTTGTACGAGGGCATGCACGGGCCGTTCGTGGCGCAGCTGCGCGATGCGGTGTACGCCGACCTTGCTGCCGGTGCACGGGCATGAGCGGCGCAGGCATGAGTGGCGAGGCGGGTTCAGGCGTGCTTGCCGACGCGCCCTCGGCGGCCGAGCGGTTGCCGTTGTCCGGGTTGCTGGCGCTGGCCTGCGCCGGCTTCATCACCATCCTCACCGAAGCGTTGCCGGCCGGGCTGCTGTCGCCGATGAGCGCCGATCTGGGCGTCAGCCGCGCGCTGGTGGGGCAGCTGGTGACCATCTATGCGTTCGGCTCGCTGGTGGCGGCGTTGCCGATGACCGCCCTTACCCAGCGGCTGCCGCGGCGACCGCTGCTGTTGGCCGCGATTGCCGGGTTCGTGGTGGTCAATACGGTGACCGCACTGACCCACCATTACGCGGTGATGCTGGTGGCGCGCTTCGTCGCCGGCATCAGCGCGGGCCTGTTGTGGTCGTTGGTGGCCGGCTATGCCAGCCGCATGGTGGCGCCCCGGTTGCAGGGGCGCGCCATTGCGGTGGCGATGGTGGGGACGCCGCTGGCGTTGTCGCTGGGCATTCCCGCCGGTACGTTGCTGGGGCAGACCATCGGCTGGCGCTGGGCGTTCGCGCTGATGTCGCTGCTGAGCGTGGGCCTGCTGGCGTGGGCGCGGCTGGCCTTGCCGGCGCTGTCGGCTCCCGGCGCGGGCGCGCGGCAGACGCTGGGTGCCGTATGGCGGCTTCCGGGCATGCGCGCGGCGCTGTTGACCATGTTCCTGTTCGTGCTGGCGCACAACGTGCTGTACACCTACATCGAACCGTTTGCAGCGCTGTCCGGCGCGGTGGTCTGGCTGGACCGGTTGCTGCTGGTGTTCGGCGTGGCGGCGTTGGTGGGGATCTGGATCACCGGCATGTGGGTGGACCGCTGGCTGCGCGTGCTGGTGATGGCCAGCACGGCCGCGTTCGTGCTGGCCGCGTTGGCCTTCGCGCTCTGGCCTGCATCGGCCTGGGTGCTGGTGCTGGGCACGGTGGTGTGGGGCATGGCGTTCGGCGGCGTGCCCACCTTGTTCCAGACCGCCGTGGCGCGCCGCGCCGGGGTGGCCGGCGACATCGCGCAGTCGTTCGTGGTCACCGGTTGGAACCTGGCCATCGCCATCGCCGGGGTGGTGGGTGGGGTGATGCTGGAAACATGGGGCGAGCGGTGGCTGCCGGGCGTGGTGCTGGCACTGCTGGCCGCCACGGTGCTGGTAGTGCTGCGGCGGCCGGGCGCGTGGGCGCCCACGTCGGGGACGTAGCGCCGGGCTCTGCCGCTCTTGGACGTAGCGCCGGGCTCTGCCGCGCCGCGAGGTTCGCAGGGCGCCATGGCGTAGCACGCGTCGCCACGCGCCAGGGACCCACCGCGTCGGGACGTAGCGCCGGGCTCTGCCGCTCTTGGACGTAGCGCCGGGCTCTGCCCGGCTGCTTTCCGCAGGAATATCGAACTGCCGGGCAGAGCCCGGCACTACGTGTTCTGGCCCGGCACCACGATTGGTTTAAGGTAGCGGCACAGATCAGGAGGGTTGCGTGCGCCGCATCGTGTTGCGTTGGATGGGACTGGGGTTGCTGGGACTTGCCGCGGCCGTGCAGGCCGCGCCGGACCAGCGCATTGCGCTGACCATCGACGACCTGCCCTGGCAGCGGCTGGATGAGCGCGATGATCCGGAGCTGGCACAACGCCACGCGCAGCTGCTCACCGCGTTGAAGGCGGCGCAGGTGCCGGTGGTGGGGTTCGTCAACGAGATCAAGCTGGAGCGCGATGGCCAGGTGCAGCCGGCGCGCGTGCAGATGCTGCGCGACTGGCGCGATGCCGGGTTCGAACTGGGCAACCACACCCGTGGCCACGTGGACCTGCATGCGATCGGGCTGGAGGCCTACGAGCAGGACATCCTGCGTGGCGAGCAGACGCTGCGACCGTTGCTGGCCGAACGCGGGCAGACACCACGCTGGTTCCGCCATCCGTACCTGCGTGCCGGGGAGACCCCGCAGCAACGCGCGGCGCTGGCGGCCTTCCTGGACCAGCACGGCTATCGCATCGCGCCGGTCACGGTGGACAACAGTGAGTGGATCTGGGCCTTCGCCTACGACCATGTGCGCGACACCGAGGCCGACCCGGCGCTGCGCGAGGCCCGGCTGCGCCAGCTGCGGCGAGGCTATGTGCCCTATATGCTGAACAAGCTGGACTACTACGAAGACCAGTCGCGCCACCTGCTGGGCCGGTTGCCGGCGCAGGTGTGGTTGATGCATGCCAACGCGCTCAATGCGGCCAGCATCGACGAACTGATCGCCGCTACCCGCCGCAGGGACTACACGTTCATCACCCTGGAGCAGGCGCTGCAGGACCCCGCCTATGCGCACGCCGATGGCTACAACGGCGCCGGCGGCATCAGCTGGATCCACCGCTGGGCGATGGCAGAGGGCAAGCCGCGCAGCTTCTACGCCGGCGAGCCCAAGGTGCCGCGCTGGGTGCTGGAGCTGGCGGGCATCGCCAACGAGTAGTGCCGGGCTCTGCCCGGCAGTTCGGGATTCCTGGGAAAAGCAGCCGGGCAGAGCCCGGCTCTACGTCCCGACACGGTGGGTCCCGGGCGCGTGGCGACGCGTCATACGCGATGGCGCCCACGAACCTCGCGGCGCGGCAGAGCCCGGTTCTACTCCACCGCGCTATTCGGGTTCTGGAAATTCTCGCGCGCTTTGCCGTACTGCTGCAGGCGCTGGTGGTGGAAGGCGATGAAGGCCTCCGGGGGCAGCGCACGCGAGAACAGCCAGCCTTGCCCGAACTCCACCTGGCGGGCCTGCAGGTAGGCCAGCTGGGCGGGGGTTTCGATGCCCTCGGCCACGGTGAACAGGCCCAGGGTCTTGGCCATGTCGATGATGTGCGAGGTGACCGGGCTGGTGGCGCTGTCGGTGCCGATGGCATCGATGAACGACTTGTCGATCTTCAAGGCATCCAGTGGCAGCTGCTGCAGGTACTGCAGGCTGGAATAACCCACGCCGAAATCGTCGATGGCCACGCAGTGGCCGGTACGCCGGGCGATGGCCAGCGTGTTGCGCGCGCGCTGGATGTCGATGAAGCCGCGCTCGGTGGCCTCCAGCCAGATCTGCTGCGGATGGATGCCGGTGCCGGCCAGCTTGGCCGCCAGCACCTTGAGCGCGCGGCCGCTGCTGACATCGGCGGCCGACAGGTTGATGGCGATATGGGCGCTGCGGTCCTGGACCAGCAGCTCGCGCATGTCATCGATGACGCACTCGATCACCTGGTCGGTCAGTGCGTCGATCAGGCCATGTTCCTCGGCCAGCGGGATGAACAGGTCCGGGCGCACGTGGCTGCCGTCGGGCCGGGTCCAGCGCACCAGCGATTCGGCGCCCACGCAGATACCGGTGTCCAGCTCGATGATGGGCTGGTAGTGCATGTGGAATTCGCGCCGGCGCACCGCCGTGACCAGTTCCCCGCGCAGCGACAACCGCCGCCGCGACAGCCACACCACCGCGCCGATCGCGGCCAGCGCGCCCAGAACGCCCAGCGGGATGAACTGCCGGAACTGCTGGCGGAAACTGGCCAGCAGGTCGGTACGCGGGGCGGTGGCGATGGCCAGCCATTCCTGGTCCTGCGCGGTGGCATACAGGGTGTGGCTGTCCATGCCGCTGTGCGGATTGCGCAGCAGGCGTTGCAGCAGGGGCTGGTCGAGCAGGTCCTGCTGGGCCATCAGGCGGCCGTCGGGGCTGGCCACGGCCAGGCGCACGTTGGGGTCGGCGATGACGTCCACGAAGCGGGACGGGTCCATCAGGATGTCGTAGCGGCCCAGGTGCAGGGCGATCAGCGGCGACCCATCCCCGGCAATCGGTCGCACCCCCAGGGTGATGCCGGCGCCGTCGGCGGTGATGTGGTCCGGCGTCGGCTCGGGTACGTGGGCCTCCATCATGCCCCAGGAGGTGCAGCGCAGCCGGCCCTCCTCGAAGTACCCCACCTGTTCGGCCGAGTGCGTGCTCAGGGTGAGCGCCCGCATCAGGTGCAGGTGGTCGGCCGAGCACGGTTCCAGCGGGCTCTGGTTGAGCCGGCGCAGGGCCAGCATCCCGGCCTCGTAGGCGCGGTTGGCGCGCAGCAGGGTGCGCTCGGCGGTCAGCTGGAGGCGGGCAGCCTCCGCTTCGGTGGCGCGGCTCCAGGTGAAGTACACCAGGCCGGCGATCGGCACGAAGGCGCCGAGCAGGGCGAACAGCACGGTGGCGGCGATGATCCTGGCGCGGTTCAAGCAGACCTCGATGCCGTGGGTGGGAAGCAGCGTGCGGCGCTCACGATCTGGATCCCGCTGTGGGCCGCCGCGCTATCTCACCACCTGTCGGCCGGATTTGGAACCGGGATCGTCCGGCAGGCCCGTCAGGGCACTCCCCACCCGGCCGTCAGGCGCTACCGGGGAAGTCAAAACCGACATCAGCGGGCCGTCGCTGCACGCAACAGTGGCGCAGCGGCCAGCGGTCTTCTATGTTCAGAGCCTTCGCCCTGCTGGCCCCGCCCATGACCGATCC
>NZ_QAIW01000097.1:0-5975 GCF_003061285.1 Stenotrophomonas sp. HMWF003
GTGGGGGCAGGGGCGGGATCGTTGGTCCCAACCGTCACGCTCCAGCCGGCCGGGTTCACTGGAATTCTATGCAGGCCCCCGGCTTCCAGTTGATGGGCATGGTGGGGCCAGGACAGATTGGGAAGTCCGGCCCTGCGCAGATGCCCGGTATTGGTGACGGCAAAAATGCTGATCAGCGCTGCCGTCAACACGGTCGCGTTGCGCCGGCTCCGCCGGCTGGTACCGCTCAGCACCAACCACACCGCCCACCACCACACCACCTTGGCCAGGTAGAAGTAGCGGTCGGCGGCGGACAGTTCCAGCATGGGCAGCAAGTTGTGCTGGCGGATGATCGGCGCAAAGGTGGCGATCAGCCCGAAGGCGGCAAACCCGAGCACGGCAAGGCGGGCACGTCCGTCGGCTTGGCGGGAGAAGACCAGCAGGCCAAGGATGAGCGCATACAGCAGTAGCCAGCCCGTGCCGGTGAGGAAGGTGCCGCCGAAGGTGTGGATCGGCACGAAATGGGTGAAGGTGAGTTTGAGCGTAGGAAGGAGCGCGTGCTCAGCCACGCTTTGGATCGGCGGTCTGGCGATCAATGCACATGTCTGCACGGCCGCGCCCAGTGCAAGTGCCGCCCACACTCTCCAATCGCCCGCCGCGACGACATTGGCCAGCGCGCCGCCAAAGGGATCCCAGCGGACACGTCTGGCCAGCCAGCTTCCTGCCAGCATGGCGGCAACGACGATCGACAGAATGACCGAGAACGGGCCGGTGACCGCGATGAGGAAAACACCCAAGGCACGCAAGGCGCCCACCAGCGGTGTGGCTGGCGGCCGGACAGGGGCCAGGCAGTAGGCAGCCAGGGTGAACTGCAGGAACCATTGGGTGTTGGTGAGGGTGCCAAACAGCTCGCCTCCGGTCGGCACCGCAAGGAACGACATCGCCAGGATCCAGGCGGGAATGTACTTTCCCAATTGCCGGCATGTCAGCACGATGGCCGTCGCGCTTAGCAGAACGGCAGATGCGTTGTAGATCAACGGCGCCTTGATGACCGGAAGCCACGACGCCACCCACGCCACCAGCCGCGGAATCGTATGCAGGTACCCCGCATACGGCGTAAACAGCTGGGGCAGTGTCTGGCCGAACTGGTCGCGGAAGAAAACCGTCGCGTCCTCGGCCCAGAACTGCGGCACGCTCAGTGCGTCATTGCACTTGTAGGCAACCAGGAACAGGACAATGAGAAAGAACGACACGCGCTCCTTCCGCGACTGGGGCGGTCCAAGGGTCGCCAACCGGTGGGATGCAGTCATCTATCGTGGTGCTCGCTGATGTCAGGGCCGTGAGGCGAACGAAAAGCGCTTGTGCCCGATGTAGCTGGTGACCACCGGTACCGCCACGCCAATCGCATGGGCGATTGTTTCATTGTGGAAGTCCACGCCAAGCGCGGGCAGCACCCACCGTGCGAACAGCAGGCTGATGACGATGGTCTGCGCGACGGCGGCCAGGTTGATCGCGATGAACCAGAGCACCTGGTGGTGCAGACGGTTGCCGGCGTCGCTGAACACGAACAGCTTGTTCAGCGTGAACGCGGTGATCATGCCCAGGCAGTAGGCAATCACGATCGCCGGGACATAGTGCAGCCATTGGCTGAGCAGGATGCGCGAACCGAAGTTGACTGCCGCGGCCAGCCCTCCCGCGACCAGGAAAAGGACGAACTGCCGCGACAGCGCCGGCGCTTTCATCGGGAGACGGTGGCAGAGGCCGCCAGCCGCGCCAGCGTCTGGCCCACGGCGATGCTCTCGTTGATCGAGCGGTCTTCCGGGTAGTAATACGCAGTGTCGGCCATGAAGAACCCTTCCAGCGGCGACTGCATCGGCGGCAGCATGTCCTGGAAGCCCGGCGGGCAGATGGTCTGCGCGTACTCATAGCGGTGGCAGTGGGTAGCGCGGATCCACTCGGGCTTGAATGCCGGGTTGATCATCGGCAGGTAGCTGATCACCTCGTCGATGAGCTGCTGGTTGGTCCACTGCCATTTCGGGTGGGTCTTGGGCATGTAGTACGGCGCGTACACGATGTGCTCGCCAGGGCCCTTGCCGGGATTGAGGTTGCTGTACTCGATCAGGCCCGGAATGGCGATGCGCTCATCGCTGATGTTCATCCAGAAGTTCTCGCTGACCGGCTGCGACAGCTTCAGGATGACGCACGCCACCGGGATGTTCTCGATGGCCGCAACCTTGTCGGCGTAGTCCTTCGGGAGGCTCGGCACCAGCTTGGGCACATACTGGATGGGCGCGGTGGATACCACGCTGTCGTAGGCGGTGTGCGCGTCCGGCGTACGGATGCCCGTCACCTTGCCGGCCTCGGAGGTGACCTCCTCGATCGGCTGGCCCAGCAGGATGTTGCCGCCCAGGCGACGCACTTCGTTGGCCATGCGCTCCAGCAGGACAGACGAACCGCCTTCCAGGTAGCCCATGCTCTCATTGAACAGGTTGCGCCGCGACAGTGCCACGCGCTTGATGCGCGTACCGATCCAGGACGCCGACAGGTCGTTCTGGTACTCGAAGAACTTCAGCGCGAAGGCCTTTTCCCACATCACCTTGTAGGCCTTTGGGCCGATCCAGCGGGTGATCCAGTCGCGGGCGTTTTCCTTGTCGAGCGCGGTCCAGTCCTGGATGCCCTTGGTGTGCATCACGTGCAGGGCATAGCGGACCTTGTCCACCAGCCCCAGGTGCGGGAAGCCGAGCAGCGCGAACGGGGTACCCCATTTATGCAGCTTGCCCTGGTAGTAGTAGCCCATCTTGGTGTCCGTCCAGTGCAGGCGATCGGACAGCTGCATCTCGTCGAGCAGCTTGAACAAGGGGTAGTCGGTCTTGCAGATGAAGTGGTAGTAGCGCTCGATGCGCAGACCATCGAAGTCGAAGTCGGCCGACATGCCTCCGATGCGGTCGTCGCGCTCGTAGATGTCGACCTGGTGGCCCTGCTTGAGCAGCTCCAGTGCTGCCATGAGGCCCATGGGGCCGCTGCCGATGATGGCGAATGTGCTCATTGGACTCTTGTTCCGTCTGTTCTGTCTGGTCAGCGCTGCAGCACGATGTGGCTGTAGCGCGGGTCGGTGTAGCTTTCGCGGATGGCGTCTTCGAACGGGGTCTGGCGCACGCCGAACACCGCTTCGGTATCCACGCCCTTGAAGTCATCGCCGGCGCTGAGCGCCTTGAGCTGGTCGGCGGTGAAGGGCGGCTTGTTGCTGAAGAGCGAATAGGTGCGCAGCAGGAACGCGAAGAAGCCCATCGGGATGTGCACGATGACCGTGTGCAGCTTCTTGACCCGCTTGATGGTGCGGATGATGTCCACGTAATCCACGCGGGTGTCGCCGACGATGTCGAACACGGTGCCGTCCGGCTCGGTTTCGATGCACTTGGCGATGCAGCGGCAGAAGTCGCGTTCGTATAGCGGCTGGCGCATGAAGCGGCCGTCGCCGGGAATGGGGAACACCGGCGTGCGCGCCATGAAGCGCGACAACCAGCCCAGGTGCTTGGGGTCGAACCAGCCGAACATCAGTGTCGGCCGCAGCACGCAGTGGCGCTGGCCACTGGCCACTACCATCTCTTCCTGCGCACGCTTGGTATTGGTGTAGTCGTCCTTGGCCACCGAGTTCACCACCGACGAACTGATGTGCACCATGTACGGCACGGCAGCGGCCTTGCAGGCGGCCAGCACGTGTGCGGTGGCCGTCTGGTTGTTGCGCACGAACAGGTCGGTGGTCTTGCCGGTGATCTGCGCATGCAGCTGCGCAACGCATTGCGCCCCGGCAAATTCCTCCGCCCACGGGCCCGGTTCGGCGAGGTCGGCGTGCACGACCCGTACGTCGGGGTGCAGCGCGGTCAGGATGCCCAGGTTGTGGGCATGCTTGTCGATGGCGACCAGCTGGGTGTAGCCCTGCTGCTTGAGCTCGACGATCAGGTTCTGACCGACCAGGCCGGCGGCCCCGGTAATGACGATCTTGGCGTGCTTGTCGGTCATGTCAGAGCTTGATCCTGCGGAAGACGAACTCGGGAATGTTCTTGATCACCATCATGATGGCCCACCAGAAACCGGGCAGGTAGGCGACCGCGCGGCGCCGGTCGGACGCACGCACGATACCCTGTGCAACCTTGTCGGCCGACGCCCACAGCGCGCCTTTCTTGAAATCGCGGGTCATGGGGGTGTCGACGAAGCCGGGCTTGATGGTCAGCACGTTGATGCCGCGCTTGCCCAGCTTCTGCCCCAGGCCACTGAGGAACGCGGTGACGGCGGCCTTGGCGCTGCCATACAGGTAGTTGCTGGCACGGCCGCGGTCGCCGGCCACCGAGGAGATCACGGCCAGGTTGGCGCCCGACGGCAGGCGCTGGGCCAGCGCCACGCACAGCGCGATGGTCGAGGTGCCGTTGGTGACGAACTCACGCATGGCCAGGTCGACCGACTGTTCGCACGCGCCCTGGTCGGGCAGGGTGCCATGGGCCACCAGTACGCTGTCGATGCCGCCGGTGGCCGCCCAGGCCGCATCCAGCATCGCGGCATGGCCGGCTACATCGTTCATGTCCAGCACGCCGGTGTCCACGCGCTGGGCACCGCGCACGCGCAGGTCGGCCGCGATGGTCTCCAGCCGTGCCGCATTCCGGCCCACCAGGAAAAGCGCGCTGCCGCGTGCGGCGTACAGCCGTGCCACCGATTCGGCGATGGCCGAGGTCGCGCCGATGATGAGAACCTTCTGCATGCTTACTCCATGACCCGGCGCCAGAAGCCGGATGAAAAACGGGGATCGATGAACCGGGAAAAGGCATCCCAGTCCGGATAGGCGTGGCGGAACAGCGTGCCGGACATGCGCGCGTCCTTGGCGGCGTATACCGCGCCACCGGCGTCGCTGACGATCCGGTCCAGGCGGTCCAGCATCTTCAGCAGGTCCGGGCCGTCGTTGGGAAAATCCAGCGCCAGCGTCGTCCCCGGGCGCGGGAAGGACAGCATGCCCAGCGAGGGGCGGTCGCCGAATTCCTTCAGCACGGCCAGGAACGAGCCACGCCCGCTGCGTGCGATTTCGGCCAGCAGCGCGGCGGTGGCATCGCGGGCGGTGGCCGGTGGCAGCACGCACTGGTGCTGCAGGAAGCCGCGCGGGCCGTACATGCGGTTCCAGTGGTTGATGCCGTCCAGCGGATAGAAATAGCTCTGGTAATGCGCCAGGTGGCGCGCGCGACGCGCCGGCTGGCGCCAGTAGTACAGGGTGTTGAATGGCCGCAGGGTCAGCCCGTTCACCAGCGACACTGGCGGCACTACCGGCATGCTGCGGCGTGGCGCGGCACTGGGGGTAGCGGCCTGGGGGTTGCCGCGCGCGTGGTCGCCGCGCAGGAAATGGCCGCGCCCCAGCTGCTTGCCGCTGGCCAGGCAATCGATCCAGGCCACGGTGTACTCGAAGCTGGCGGCCGATTCGCGCGAGAGCGCGAAGAAGTCGTCCAGGCCATCGAAGCGGATCGATTCGGTCTGGATCCACGGGCCCGGCACGCGCCGCAGCTGCAGCTCGGCCCAGGTGATGAAGCCGGTCAGGCCCAGCCCGCCGACGGTCGCGGCGAACATCCCGCTGGCATCGCCAGCGTCCAGTTCGATGCGCTGGCCATCGCTGCGCAGCAGCTCCAGGCGGCGGACGTGGTGGCCAAACGTGCCGGCACAGTGATGGTTCTTGCCATGCACGTCATTGGCGATCGCGCCGCCCACCGTGGCATACCGGGTGCCCGGGGTGACCGGCAGGAACCAGCCCTGCGGCAGGGCGACATCGATGATGTCGGCCAGCGTCGCCCCGGCTTCGCAGCGCACTACGCCGGTGGCCGGGTCGAAGCCGATGAAGCGATCCAGCGCACGGCTGGTGAGCAGGGTCTGGTCCGGGTTCAGGCAGCTGTCGCCATAGCTGCGCCCGTTGCCATGCGGCAGCACGCTGCCGTCGGCGGGCAGCGGCAGCGGGGCGTGGCGGT
>NZ_QAIW01000098.1:0-7471 GCF_003061285.1 Stenotrophomonas sp. HMWF003
GGCATGTACTGTGCGCACGCTGCGTGACAGTGCGATGGCGGACGGCGTCGGTTGGCGCCGACCGTGGGTCGGTGCGCCTTTGCTCAATACGTCCCGTCGAACGCAAAGATCGGTTTGCGCTGCTTCCACAGCCCGGCGGTGAAGTCTGGGAATTCCAGCGTCTGGAAGCTGTTGGCGATGGACTGCTCCGACAGCGGGGTGATCGCACTCCAGGTGATGGCGTCGTAGATGTCGATCGGCATCGGCGCGCGGGCCTTCAGTGCTTCCACGAACGCATGGATCACGAACCAGTCCATGCCGCCGTGGCCGGCGCTCGCGGCGGTGTCGGCGTGCTGCTTCCACAGCGGGTGCTCGTACTGGTCCTGGTAGCCCTTGAAGTCTTCCCACTTGTGCGGCGGGCTGCGGCCTTCGATGTGGATGGACTGGTTGACGTCCATCCACAGGCCCTTGGTGCCCTGTACGCGGAAGCCCATCGAATACGGGCGCGGCAGCGAGGTGTCGTGCTGCAGGATGATGGTCTCGCCGTTCTCGCAGGCCAGCGTGGTGGTCACCACGTCGCCCAGCTTGAAGGCCACCTTGGTGCTGGGGTGGGTGGTGCCGCCGCTCTTGGCCACGGTGTAGTCGTGCAGGCCGCGCGCCTTGCTGGCGAACGCATTGATGTGGGTGAAGCGGTTGCCGCGGTTGATGCCGGTGTACATGGCGCAGGGGCCGATGCCGTGGCTGGGGTACAGCTCGCCGTTGCGCTTGACCGAGTGCTCGGTGCGCCAGCGCGCTTCGGACCAGCCCTTGGCGCCGAACTCCACACCGCTGTCATAGGGCTGGTTGGGGTCGCCGGAGTTGAACTTCACCCCGCGCAGGTCGTGCTGGTAGCCGGCCTGCAGGTGCACCAGTTCGCCGAACAGGCCCTGCCGCACCATCTGCAGAGCGGCCATCACATCGCGCCGGTAGCAGACGTTCTCCAGCAGCATGTACGGGGTGCCGGTGGACAGCTGGGTCTTGAGCACGTCCCAGTGGTCCTGCAGGGTGATGCCGGCCACCACCTCGCAGCCGACCGCGATCCTGGCCTGCATGGCCGCAATGGCCATCGGGGCGTGGTACTCCCACGGGGTGGCGATGACCACGCCATCCAGCCCGCGCTGTTCCAGCAGGCGCTTCCAGGCATTGACGTCGCGGTCCTGGCCGTAGGTTTTCGGCGCCGGCTTGCCGGCCTTGGCCACCATCTCCACGGCGCGGCCGAGCATGATCGGTTCGATGTCGCACAGCGCCACCACTTCCACGTCGTCGCGGCGCACCAGCTCCTTCAGCAGCACCTGGCCGCGCATACCCGTGCCGATCAGGCCCAGCCGCACCTTGCGCCCGCGCGCCCAGGCCGGCACCTGCGGCAGCAGGCTGCTGGCGGCGACGGCGGCGCTGGCCGCGATGAATTCCCTACGTTGCATGGAACACTCCTCTTCTTGAGACCGCGCCGGCGGGGGCCGGCGCGGTGGAACCGTCAGAACTTATAGCCGACGGTCAGACTGTAACCACGACCGAAGATGGTCGCGTAATCGCTGGAATCGCCCAGGAAGCTGTTCGGATCGTAGAACGGCAGGCGGTCGAACAGGTTCTTGATGGTGAAGCCCACGTTCCAGTGGTCATCCGGACGCCAGGCCACGCTCAGGTTGGCGGTCCACCACGACGGGGCGCCGTCGCACTTGCTCTGTTCCACCGGCAGGTAGCCGGCGGTGCAGGTCTGCGGGTTGTTGTCTTCTTCATCGATCTGCTGGAGCGCCCACTTGGTGCCGCCCACGTAGTTGATGAACATGCTGGTGGTGACCTGCTTGTAGCTCCAGTCGGCGTTCAACGTGGCACGCAGGCGCGGGTTGTTGTAATAGCCCACCAGGTCACCGTAGTACCAGCCGCTTTCCTCGTCCAGGTAGGAGCGGTTGCGGTTGGCGATGGTGGCGGCCACGCCGATGTTCAGGTTGCCCCACTCGCCCAGCGAGAAGCGGCTGCGTGCGTCGATGTCGAAACCGTCGATCAGGGTCTTGCCGCGGTTCTTGTACTGGCCCACCACGCTGGCCACGTTGCCGGTGCTGTAACCGGGCAGCGTGCCGGGGCAGCTGACGCCGCTGGCCGGGTCGGCGCACATGGCCGCCAGCGCCGCCTGGTTGGCACGGTCGGCTTCGGTGATCGGCGAGCGGGTCGAGGAGATGATGTCTTCGTCGCGGGTGTAATCGGGTGCGACGATTTCGTTGGTGCGGTAGATGAACCAGTAATCGGCCGACACCGACAGCCACGCGGTGGGCTCGTAGACGAAGCCCAGCGTGGTGATCTTGGCCTTCTCCGGCTTCAGGTCCGGGTTGGGCTGGGTCATGCGCGCCACGGTGCGGCTGCAGTCGCTGTTGAGCAGGGTCTTGCCCAGGTCCACGTCACCGCCACGCCGGGACTGCAGCAGCAGGTTGGCGATGGCATTGGTCTCGTTGCAGCGCAGTTCGTCGCGGTAGCCGCCGAGCTGGGCGAACACGCCGCCGTTGCCGGATTCGGCCAGGCTGGGCGCGCGGAAGCCGGTGGAATAGGTGCCGCGCAGCATCAGCTGGTCGAACATCTGGTACTTCAGGCCGACCTTCGGGGCCAGGTTGGCGCTGAAGTCGGGGTACTTGTCCACGCGCAGTGCCGCGTCCAGTTCCAGCTTCTCGGTGAGCGGGGCCACGGTTTCGGCGAACAGCGCGTAGGTGTTGCGCTTGCCGTCGAACCACGAGCCACCCTGCTGGGTGATCAGGCCGTTGGCCGCGTCGGGGTTGCCGGGGGTGTAGAAGGTTTCGCGGCTGGCATTGAAGCCGAAGGCCGCGCGCACTTCACCGGCCGGCATCTGGAACAGCGGGCCTTCGATCTTGCCGTCCAGGGTGTGCAGGCGGGTCCAGGACTGGATGTCGAAGGTGGGGAACGCTTCGCGGATCAGCGCCGCGTTGGCGTCGCTGATTTCGCCGAACTTGTACGCCGGGTGGTCGGAGATGATCACCCGCCCGGTGCCCGGGTCGACGCTGTATGGGCCAAACGCCTTCTCGAAGCCGGCCAGGTTGACGTTGGTGGTCTGGTAGGTCACCGAGTGGCTGCCGGCGGTGGCGAAGGCGGTTTCCCAGTTCCAGTCGCCCACGTCGCCGCGCAGGCCGGCCACCACGCGGTAGCTCTGGTCGGTGTTGCGCTGGCCGAAGTGGCTGGCGCCCACGTCCTGCAGCAGGTACTGCAGGCCGACCACGCCGCCCATCAGGGCCTTCAGTTCGGGCGAAGCGTGGTTGTACTCGTTGTTCGGGCCCAGGTACGGGTACAGGAACTGGTTGACGGTGGTGCCGGTGTTGCGCGAGAACCAGCTGGTGGGGTTGCCGGTGGTGGTGCCGTAGGCACGCGGGGTGCCGCCGTTGGCGGTGAGGTCGATGTCGGTGTAGGTCGCTTCGGCGAACGCCTCGGTGCTGTCGCCGATAAGGAAGTGGGCGTTGACGTAGGCGGTATTGCGCTCGGACTTGGCGCCGGCGTCGATCTCGTTGTTCATCCACGTCTCCCAGATACAGCGCGGGCCGGCTGCTTCACTGGTGAGCACGTTGTTGCAGCCCGGTGCGGCTTCCTGCACGCGACGACCGGTGACCGGGTCGAAGGCGAAGTAGCTGCCCGGGTTGAACTCGCCCGGCTTGCTGCCGGTGCCCAGGCGCAGGTTGGGCAGGTAGTTGGGATTGTTGACGTAGTACTGGGACGGGCGCTTGTCGTAGAAATCGCTCAGCGGAATCGCATCGCGCCGGTACAGGTTGACCGAGGCGTACACGTTGTAGCGGTCTTCATCCAGGTCACCGAAGCCGGCGGTGATGCTGCCCTGGTGTTCGCCGTAGGAACTGATGCGCGAGGACTTGTCGGTGGTGAGGTTGATTTCCGCACCCTGGTAGGAGCGCTTGGTGATCACGTTGATGACACCGGCCACCGCGTCGGTACCGTACACCGCCGAGGCGCCGTCGGTGAGCACTTCCATGCGTTCGATCGCCGCGGCGGGAATCGCATCGATGTTGACGAACTGGGTCTGGAAGCCGGCCGGCGCGCCGTAGTACGACAGGCGACGCCCGTTCAGCAGCACCAGCGTGCCCTGCGCGCCGAGGCCACGCAGGTTGGCCTGCGAGGCGCCGTCGGAACCGGTGAACAGCGAGCGCGCATCCTGCTGGGCGGGACGTGCCGCCGGCAGGTTGTCGAGCACCTGCAGCAGCGTGCGCGCGCCCATGTTCTCGATGTCCTGCTTGCTGATCACCTGCACCGGCGAGGCGGTTTCCACGTCGCTGCGGCGGATGTTGGAGCCGGTCACTTCAATGCGCTGCAGTTCGGTGGCCTTGGCAGCGGGCGCGGCCTCCTGCGCACCGGCGTTGCCGACCACGGCAAGGGCCAGGCCCAGTGCGATGGACAAGGGGGTAGCGGGGATGCAGCGATGGCGATGGCGTTCGGTCAACATCTTTGTCTCCTTGTTCGATCCGCAGCGTGGGGCTGGCGGTGGATGGGTGTTTTCGGGCAAACGTCCCCCGTGCCGCGGCCACACGGCCGCAGACGGGAAACGGAGAGAGCTGTTTTTCTGAAAGCGTGTTTCTTCGGTTACGGCGACACGATGCTGGCGGTATCGCCCTCCTGTCCGATCAGCGCGGCGTTGGCCCAGTTGCCGCAGACCTGCGCGGGGTGGTCGCCCTGCGCGCCCAGCGTGCGCAGGCTCAAGGTGTGCAGGCCGCGTACGTCCAGTTCCGGTTTGACCACGCCGGGCGCCTTGACCAGGCCGCTGTCATACAGCAGCCGGTTGTCGCCCCACACCTGGAACTGCATGCCACCGGCGGCGCGGCACTGGTCATCGATGCCCAGGTCGGCGCGCAGCAGGCGCCAGCTGCCGGTGAGTTTCAGGTCGATGCGGCTGCTGGCATTCACGCCCAGGCCGCGGCGGAACAGCAGGCCGTTCATGCGCAACGCCGCCTGGCCGCCAAAGGCGTGGTCGCTGGCCACGCTGGCCTGCAACGCGGCCGGCAGCGGCAGCGCGGACAGATACAGCTGCTGTGCCGGCGTGGTGGGCTGCGGGTGTTCCAGCACATGGAAGCTGGACAGCACGATCGGGCCAACGTCGCGCGGCTGCAGCGCATCCACCGCACGGGCCACGCTGCCCTGCGCGGCGGTCACCATCGGATCGCTGGCGCTGGCACCGTCGCCGTCGGGGTTCTGCGTGCTCAGCACACGGAAGCGCAGCAGGCGGCCGGCCTGGGCGGGGAAGTCGATCTGCTGCATGCCCTGCTGCAGGGTGAGGCGGCCCCGCTTGACCGGTTCGCCCCACTCGCCGTTGCTGTCGGCCAGGTAGACCTCGTAGTCGCGGATCTGGCCGTTCTTCCAGTGCTGATCGTTGCGTGGCGCCAGTTCGATCCCGTCGATCAGCTTGCGCTCGCCGAAGCCGATCACCCATTCGTGGGCGCCGGTCTTGACCGCCTGGTTGCGCACCGTGCGGAACCAGGTGGCGGGGTCGTCGTCGAAGGCCTTTTCCAGCGCGTAGCCCTGCTCTTCGGCCGGGCGGTTGACCACCAGCAGGCTGTCGGAGGGCAGTGCGCGGCCCAGTTCCGGCGCGGCCGGGTAGGCGTCGTCCGCCACGGCGGCGGCCACCGGCAGGGCCAGCTGCAGCGCCAGCGGCTGGCGGATATCGGTGGGCGCGGTGCGCACATGCAGCGTGCCGCGACGCTCGGCGGCATCGAAGTACCACCCTTCACTGGCGGCCTGCCAGGCTGCCTTGTCGGCCAGCATGGGCAGCGCGCGCTCGCCCAGGGCGACGGCGGTGGGGCGCTGGCGGCTGAGCACGCGCAAGGCGTAGCGGCGTTGCGGCAGCTGGCCGGCGTACTGGCCCTGCACCGCACCGATGCGCACCTGCACCGGGCCCGTGCCCTGCGCGGGGGCCTGCACGGTCACCTGCTGGGTGCTCGATTCGCCTTGCTCGTAACGCCGGGTGTTGCCGTCGTCTTCGTACAGGGTGTACTGCGCGTCGCCCTGCGGGTACAGGTCGAAGGTGACTTCATCCAGCGGCTTCTGCCCGTCGTAGAGCATGTCCGGGTACATCGGGATGATCGCGCCGGCGCGCACGAACACCGGAAGGGTGGCCAGGTCCACGGCGCGGTCCAGGGTGCGGCCGGCGGCACCGGCCTGCAGCTGGCGGCCGTCCCAGTAGTCGATCCAGCGGCCCTGCGGCAGGTGAATGTCGCGGCGCCAGCCGCGGCTGGCCGCCTGGCTGCGGTACACCGGCGCGATCAACAGCTCGCGGCCCAGAAGGAACTGGTACTTGTAGGCCTCGGTATAGGCCTGCGGGTCCTGCGGGTAATCCCACATCAGCGCGCGCAGCAGCGGTGCGCCGGTGGTGGCTGCTTCATGCGCCAGCCCGTACATGTACGGGGTCATGCGCATCTTCAGCTTCAGGTAATCGCGGTTGACGCTGCGGTAGGGCTCATCGAACCACCACGGGTGCTTGCGGGCGTTGCCCGACCAGCCGGACATGCCCATCAGCACCGGGGTGAAGCTCTTCCACTGCAGGTCGCGGGTGAAGGTTTCGGCGCTGCCGCCGAAGATCGCATCCACATCACCGCTGGCGTAAGCCATGCCCGACAGCCCCGAGCCGACCAGGGTCGGAATGTGCCAGCGGATGTAATCCCAGCTGCTGCTCTGGTCGCCGGTCCAGGCCACCGCGTAGCGCTGGATGCCGCCCCAGCCCATCACCGTCCACAGGAACGGGCGCGAGTCGGAGTTGTGCAGGATGCCGTTGAACGCGGACTGGTTGGCGTCCATCGCGAACTGGTAGCCCTTGCCGGTCCAAGCCACGTCCAGCTTCTGCACGCGGCTGCCGGCGGTGCCCACTTCCCAGGCGATCTTGTCCACGCCGTTCTCGGTCCACAGACCGGTCTTGAAGCCGTACTGGGCCAGGCCCTTCACCGTTTCCGGCAGCTTCTTGTAGCCGCAGCCATAGCCATCGTTGGGCAGGATCCAGCCGCCGGGCATGTCGTGGTCGCGGTACTGTTTGGCCACGCTGTCCACCACGTCCGGGGTGGTGCCGGTGGGACCGTCGCTCCAACCATCGGGCACGCTGCCGGGCTTCTTGATGTTGTCGCCGTCGTTGTAGCAGTCGGCGTCGCCGTAGGAGAACGCCCAGCGCGGCAGCAGCGCGGCACGGCCGGTCAAGGTGGTGTAGCGGTCCAGCAGGGTGTGCAGGCTGGGGCCGACGAAGTAGTACGCATCGAAACGGTCTTCGCGGTGCAGCAGCGTGGCCTGGTCGGCCTGGCGCAGATCGTAGGTGCCATCGCTCCAGGTGTTGCGCAGCATGCCCCAGCCGCGTGCGCTCAGCAGCATGGGCGCAGGGTTGGGGCGGTCGCCCTCTTCCCAGCCACCGGAATAGGACACCTCCAGTTCGCGGCCCTTGAAGGCGAAGCGGCCGTTCTGCTGGCCGCCACCGAAG
>NZ_QAIW01000099.1:0-931 GCF_003061285.1 Stenotrophomonas sp. HMWF003
GGGTGGGGGGCCGGCTACCTTAACGCGCCTGCCGGTCCACGCCGATTGTCCCAGCAGCTAGACTTCCCCGTGATGAAACCGCATACCACCGCCCGCCTGGCCTACCGTGCCGCCGCCCTGTTCACCCGTCTGCCCTGGTCCTGGCTGCGCGGCGTCGCCCGTGCACTGGCGTGGCTGTGGATCGCGCTCAATGCCCGCGAGAGCCGGGTGACCCGGCGCAACCTGGAACTGGCCTTCCCCGAACTGACCGACGCCCAGCGGGTGCAGATGCACCGCGAGGTGCTGCGCTCCACGGCGCTGCAGGCGCTGGAAACCCTGCGGCTGTGGACTCGCCCGCGTGAGCAGAACCTGGCCTGCCTGGTCGAGCGCCACGGCGAGGCGCTGTACGACGCGGCGCTGGCCGCCGGCAAGGGCGTGATCGTGGCCGCCCCCCACCATGGCAACTGGGAGCTGCTGAACCAGTGGCTGGCCTCGCGCGGGCCGATCGCCATCGTTTACAAGGCTCCCGACGAAGCCGTGGGCGATGCCTTCCTGCAGCTGGTGCGTGGCGGCGACAACGTGCAGCAGGTGCGGGCCGAGGGCCCGGCGGTGCGCCAGCTGTTCAAGGTGCTCAAGGACGGCGGCGCCACCGGCATCCTGCCCGACCAGCAGCCCAAGGCCGGCGACGGCGTGTTCGCCCCGTTCTTCGGGGTGGAGGCGCTGACCATGACCCTGGTCAACCGGCTGGCTGAACGGACCGGGGCCACCGTGCTGTACGGCTGGTGCGAGCGCGTCGGGCCGGGCATGCAGTTCGCCCTGCACGTCGAGCCGGCCGATCCGGCCGTGGCCGACCCGGACCCGCGCACGGCGGCAACCGCCCTCAACGCCGGGCTGGAGCGGATCGCCCGGCGCGACCCCACCCAGTACCAGTGGACCTACAAGCGCTACACAC
>NZ_QAIW01000099.1:945-4987 GCF_003061285.1 Stenotrophomonas sp. HMWF003
CCACCGAGGAACATCCGCACTGACTGCGACGCAGCGTCGCGCCCCGGCGCGATTGGAAACGGCGCCTTCCGTCCCCACTGTGGAACCCACGATGTCCCCCACGGCCCCTGCCATGTCTGATGCTGCTTCTTCCCTGTTCGGCGACCCGGCCGCGATCCGCTGCGAACGGGCGGTGGGCGAACTGCGCGCGGGCCGCCCGGTGGTGATCGACGACGGCCACGGCCAGCGCCTGGCCTTCATCGCCCTGGACAGCAGCACCCGCAGCAGCTTCAGCGCGTTCGCCCAGGCCGCCGCCGACCGCCACTACCTGTTCCTCACCGCCACCCGTGCGCGGGTGCTGGGCGTAGCCGCCGAGCATGGGGCGCGCGTGCCGCTGGCCGGCATCGACTTCGATGCCCTGCCCTCGCTGAGCTACCGGCGCGAACCGGAAGTGATGCCACCGGGCTGGTCGGCCGGGCAGGCGCTGGACGATGGCGCGGTGGAAATCGCCCGGCTGGGCCTGCTGCTGCCGGCCATGGTGGGCGTGCTGCTGGAGGACACCGACCACCGCTTCGATGATTGCGCGCAGGTATCGCTGTGCGACCTGCACCAGGGCGCCGAGCAGGCCGCCCACGCCTATGAACTGGTGACGCGTTCGCCGGTGCCGCTGCGCGAGGTGGGCATGACCGAATTTGCGGTGTTCCGCGGCGGCGTGGCCCAGCGCGACCAGGTGGCGATCATCGTCGGCAGCCCGGACCTGTCCGGGGTGGTGCCGGTACGCGTGCATTCGTCCTGCCTCACCGGCGACCTGTTCGGCTCGCTCAAGTGCGACTGCGGCGACCAGCTGCGACGCGGCCTGCGCAAGCTCAAGGAACTGGGCGGCGGCGTGCTGCTGTACCTGGACCAGGAAGGCCGCGGCACCGGCATCGCCGCCAAGATGCGCGCCTACGGCTACCAGCACGACGGCCTGGACACCATCGACGCCGATGCGCAGCTGGGCTTCGGCGCCGACGAACGCCGCTACGGCAGCGCGGTGGCGATGCTGCAGGGGCTGGGCGTGCACCGCGTGCAGCTGCTCAGCAACAACCCCACCAAGGCGCAGCGGCTGCGCAATGCCGGCATCGACGTGGTGGACTGCGTGCCGGTCACCGGCGATATCACCGCCGAGAACGAGCAGTACCTGCGCACCAAGGCCGAACGCGCCGGCCACCTGCTCGACGTCGACGCACTGATCCAAGCCGCGCAATAGCGCGCGGCAACTGCTACCGTCTGCGCGACGGGCGCACCGCCAGCAGCAGCACGCCCGGCATTTCCCTTGCCGAGCGCCCTGCCTTGTCCGACGCCATCGACACCCCCGCCATCCCCTCGCCGCCACCGTTGCCGCCGCTGCCGCCCAGTCCTGACTGGCAGCCGCTGCCACGGCGTGCCGCCGCCATCGCGGCGGTGGGCGCGGCCATCACCGGCACCGTCGTGATCGGTGGCGGGCTCGGCACGGCGTGGGTGCTGCTGGACCTGCCGCTGCGCTGGCTGGGCGTGGCCGGCATGCTGGTGCTGGGCGCGGCAATCGGCGCGGTCATTGGGTACCGCCGCCAGCGCCGTACGTTCTGGCGGCTCGATGCCCAAGGCCTGGGCGTGCGCCGCGACCTGATGTGGGAACAGGAAACCCGCGTGCCGATCTCGCGCGTGCAGCACCTGGACCTGCGCCGCGGTCCGATCGAACGCAGCGCGCGGCTGGCCACGCTGGTGGTGCACACCGCCGGCAGCCGTTTCAGCGCGGTGAGCCTGAGCGGGCTGGACGGCGAGGATGCCGAACGCCTGCGCGACACCCTGGCCCACCAGCTCGACCGCGACGACGACGCCCTGTGAGCAGCCTGCCCCCTGCAGAGGCCGCGTTGAACGATGCGTCGCAGGAGCAGCGCCTGCACCGGTGGTCGTGGCTGTTCGTCCTGCTGATGCAGCTGCGCCAGTTCCTGCTGCCGCTGGTGGCACTGCTGGTGTTCGGCAACCGCGGCGACCGCGATCAGATGTGGTCCTACCTCGCCGCGCTGGTGGTGATCGTGGTGCTGGTGGGCACGTCCGTGCTGCAGTACCTGACCTACCGTTACCGGATCGGCCGCGATGCCATCAGCGTGCGCAGCGGGGTGATCTCGCGCAACCGGCGCGAGATTCCGTTCGCGCGCATCCACAACGTGGCGGTGCACCAGAACCCGCTGCACCGTCTGTTCGGGGTGGCCGAACTGCGCCTGGAATCGGCCGGCGGCGCGCGGCCCGAGGCGGAAATGCGCGTGCTCAAGCTGTCCCAGGCGCTGGCGCTGGAACAGCTGGTGCGGCATCGCGGCCAGGGTGTCACGGCGACGCCGGCGGCCACGAATGCGGATGTGGAAGTGGATGCGGTCACGCCGCCGGTCGACGATGGCGTGCTGCTGCACCTGAGCACGCCGGAGGTGGTGCGCATCGGCCTGCTGTCCAACCGCGGCTGGGTGGTGGTGCTGGCCGCCGTGGGCGCGACGTTCCAGCTGTTTCCCGATGGCACCGTGACCGACGTGATCGAGGAAGGCGGGCGCCAGGCGCTGGGCTACGCCAACGGCCTGCACCCGGCCGACTGGGTGTGGGCGGTGGTGGCGCTGCTGGCCGCGGCTGCGTTCTGGGTGCTGCTGCGCGTGTTTTCAGTGGTGCTGGCGCTGTTGCGTTACCACGGCTTCCAGCTGAGCGAGCACGAGCGCCGGCTCACCGTGGTCAGTGGCCTGCTCACGCGCCTGCGCAGCAGCGTGGCGCGGCGGCGCATCCAGGCCTGGACGCTGCGCGAAAGCCCCTTGCAGCGCTGGGCCGGGCGCCGCCACCTGCGCATCGACATCGCCGCCGGGGTGTCCGAAGAGAACCAGCGCCGCGACCTGCGCGAACTGGCCCCGCTGGCCACCCCCGAGGCGGCCGACGCCCTGGTGCAGCACCTGCTGCCGCAGGTGCAGTGGCCGCCCGCCCGCTGGCAGCCGGTGCAGCAGCGTGGCTGGTGGCGGCTGAGCCTGGGCACGGCGGTGTGGGTACCGCTGGTGGCCGTGGCCGCGGTGTGGAACGAGGTGCCGTGGGCGGCCCTGATCCTGCTGTGGCTGCCGTGGTCGGCGTTCCGCGCGCATCGCCAGATGGCCCGCATGGGCTATCACCTGGACGACCAGTACGTGGCCGTGCGCGGTGGCTGGTGGCAGCGCTGGTGGCGGTTTGCCGAGCTGGACAAGCTGCAGGTGCTGCGCCTGAGCCGTTCCCCGCTGGACCGCCTGCTGGGAACCGCCAGCGTGTGGCTGGATACCGCCGGTGCCAGTGGCGGCGTCGCCTTGTGCCTGCGCTACCTGCCCGACGCCGAGGCGCGCGCGGTGCATGCGCGCTTGAGCGAGGCCTTGGCGCACCGGCGCCTGCGCTGGTAGCCGACGCAGCCGACCAACGGTCGGCTCTACCGCTTGGACGGCCCCCAATACCCCAGGTCACGCCGGATCTGCAGGCCGCGCGTCCACGCGCCGAACGGCTTGCGCTTGAGCGTGCCCAGCTCGCCGGCGAGGAAATCCTCGGTGGCCGCGATCACCCGCTCGCTGGAATACCCGTCGCGGTACGGATGGATGCTGTCGGCGTACTGCTGGATCTGCGCCACCAGCGCCGGCTCGGGCGACAGCGCGCGGTCCAGCATCGCCGGCAGCCGGGTGGCGTCGTCGAAGTCGATCATGTGCGGCTGCGGCACGCGGTTGCGGAAGGTCACCACCGGTTTGTACTGCACCACGAACTCGGACACGATCGAGGAGGTGTCCGACACCAGCACATCGGCGGCACGCTGCGCGGCCATCACCTGCTCGGGCTCGATGAAGGCGGCGTTGTCGCCGGCCAGCGCGCGGTAGCGCGCGAACAGCTCCTCGCTGCACTTGGGGTGCAGGGTCAGCAGCCAGTAACGCTCGCCGCGCGCGATGTCGGCGGCGATGTGGTCGTACAGGTGCGGTGCCGCACTCAGGCGTTCGGTGAAGGTGGACCCGAACAGGATCACCGGGCGGCCAGCGGCCGGCGCCCGCAGCGCCGCGCTGGCGCC
>NZ_QAIW01000099.1:5021-14951 GCF_003061285.1 Stenotrophomonas sp. HMWF003
CCGCGAAATGGCCCTGGCGCGCGGCGAGGTCGCGGAACGGCTCGGTCGTCGCCGGCCCCTGCGTGCAGTACAGGTCGAACAGGCCACGCACGCGGAAATGGCCGCGCGCGCTGTCGCGCTTCTGCACATTGAAGCCGTGGAAGACCTGCACCTTGGCCCCGGCGATGAACGGCGGCACCCAGTTGGCGGCGCTGAACACCGCGCGCGGGCGCAGCGCCAGCGCCTGCTTGAGGTCCACATTGGGCACCCCCGGCAGGCTGGCCCCGGCCGCCCCATCGGCGAACCAGGCCGACACCGATTGCCCGGACGCGTGCAACGCCTGGGCCAGAGGGGCGAGAATGGGCAGCGCATAACGCTCCGTCGCAAACAGCAGGTACTCGGCCATCATGTCCTCCACGACCGCTCCCACTGAACGGCCTCGCATCTCGGCCTGCATTATCGCGTTCAATGAAGCCGACCGCATCGGCGATTGCCTGGCCTCGCTGGCCTTCTGCGACGAGATCGTCGTGGTGGATTCCCATTCCACCGATGCCACCGTGGCCATCGCCCGCGCCGCCGGGGCCACCGTGCTGCAGCGCGCGTTCGACGGCTTCCGCAGCCAGAAGGCGTTCTGCGTTGAACAGGCCAGCCATGACTGGGTGCTGTGCCTGGATGCCGACGAGCGCGTCAGCGACGACCTGCGCGCGGCCATCCTGGCCGCCCAGTCCGATGGCTTCACCGGCCACCACGGCTACCGCTTCGCGCGCCTGTCCGAGTACTTCGGCAAGTTCCTGCGCCACGGCAATGCCTATCCGGACCGCGTGTTGCGCCTGTTCGACCGTCGCCACGGCGGCTGGCGCGGCAAGCGCGAGATCCACGAAGCGGCCAGCGTCGACGGCCGCGTGGGCGTGCTGCGCGGTGACCTCATCCACTACCCGTACCGCTCGCTGGAACAGCAGTTGAGCAAGACCCAACGCTACGCGCGGATGATGGCCGAGCACGAGTTCGCACGTGGCAAGCGCGCCACCCTGGCCAAGCTGGTCCTGGCCCCGGCGTGGCGGTTCTGGCGCGGGCTGCTGCTGCGCGGTGGCTTCCGCGATGGCTGGCACGGGCTGGTGTATGCCTACGTGCGCGCCAACTACGTGCGCCAGAAAACGATCATGCTGTGGATGCTGCAGCACGGCCAGCCGGTGAGCGACCCGCCGCGCCGCAGCGACGCCGCATGAGCGCTGCTGTGGCAGACTTCATGCGCGTTTGATCGAAGGCCTCCATGAAGATCCTCTACACCAACTTCCATTCCGGCGACGGCGGCGGCCACACCACCTACCTGGTGTCACTGGCGCGTGCGCTGTCGGCGCGGCACCAGCTGTTCATGGCCGCCCCGGACAACAGCCGCGTGCTGCGCGTGGTCCGCGACGAAGGCATTGCCGAACCGCTGGACATCGCCTTCAGCAGTGGCCTGCCCACGCTGCCCCAGCAATGGGCCGACACGCGCCGCCTGCGCCACCTGGTACAGCAGCACCGCATCGACATCGTGCACGCCAACGGCGCGCGCGACCATCGGGTGATGATGGAAGCAGTGGCCGGCCTGGCCCATCGGCCCAGGCTGGTGTTCACCAAGCACAACAGCAAGCCCAGCAACACCTTCGGCAACCGCCTGCGCGCGCGCTGGGGCACCGACCGGGTGATCGCCGTCTCCGCGCATACCCGCGACATGTTGCTGGACAGCCCTTACCGGCGCTGCCCGATCGACGTGGTACGCAACGGCGTGGACCTGGCCCGTTTCGCACCGGTCGAGGCATCGGCCGGCGCGGCGCTGCGTGCCCGCTGGACCACCGACCCTGATGCGCTGGTGATGGTGAGCAATGCCGGCACCGACGTCCACAAGGGCTGGATCGACCTGGTCGAGGCGATCGCCACGCTGCCCGAGCCGATCCGCGGCCATCTCCACGTGGCCGTGGCCGGCCGCGACGCCGACCCGCGCCTGCTGGCACGCGTGGCCGAGCTGGGCCTGGGCGCGCAGGTCCACCTGCCCGGCCTGCTGGAGGACATCCGGCCGTTCGTGGCCAGCGGCGATGCGGGCTTTGTGCTGTCCCACGACGTGGAGACGATATCTTTCGCCTGCCGCGAAATGATGGCGATGGGCAAGCCGGTGATGGTCAGTGACTACGCCGGCCTGCCGGAGAACATCGACCACGGCCAGGACGGGTGGATCGTGCCGGTGCGCAACATTCCGGCGATCGCCGCCCAGGTGGCCCAGCTGTATGCACAGCGCCACGACCTGGCCCGCATCGGCGTGGCCGCGCGCCAGCGCGCGGTGCGTGAGTTCGGCCTGGACACGTTCACCGGCCTGACCGAAGCCAGCTACGCCGCCGCCCTGCAGGGCGGTTGACCCGGGATCAGTCCGCCTGGCGCCGGCGCGCCGGGTCGGACAGGGCCAGGAACACCGCCACCCAGGTGGCGTAGAACGAGGCCGAGCGCATGTCGCGGAACATCATCTCGGTGAGGCCGAACACCAGGTAGCTGGCGCAGATCATCACCCCGGCACCGGCGAACAGGCGCCCGGCGTCGTCCTCCCGCCACAGCCGGCGCAGCAGCACCCAGCCCGGCGCGGCGTACAGCAGCACCAGTCCCAGCCCGCCGAGCACGCCGTAGGTGGCCAGGAAGTACAGCAGGTCGTTGTGGGTTTCGCCGTAATCGCGCGCCACGGTCGGCGACACCTGGCGGGTCTCGGCCAGGCTGCGCAGCTCTTCGCGGAAGCGGTCGCCCCCGCCGATGCCGAACACCGGCTCGCTTTGGATCATGTGCCCGGCCGCGCTCCACAGCTGCAGCCGGATGCATACCGAGGTATCGGCCAGGTGGGTCACCTGGCACTCTTCGAATTCGTTCACGCCCAGGTGGATGCGCTCGCGCAGGGTGCCGTCGCTCAGCACGATCAGCCCCAGCACGCCCAGCAGCAGCGCACCGGCCCAGGCCTTGTAGCGGTTGAGCCGGCGCCCCTGCACCAGCAGCGCGATGAACACCAGCACCGGCACCGCCAACAGCCCGCCGCGGGTCTGGGTGGCCAGGAACGCGCCCAGGCCGGCCACGCCGGTGATCAGTTTCAGCGCGAATTCGGTGCGTTTGAAGCGGGTGATGCGGTAGCCGAGCAGCAGCAGCGCCAGCATCGAAAACAGCAGCGTCAGGTTGCCGTAGGTCACCGTATTGAACTGGCGCGTGGCCGGGCGTCCGCCGGTACTCAGCACCAGCCAGCCGACGTTGATCACCGCATACCAGATGCCCAGCAGCAGACCGAAGAGGCCATGGGCCAGGACCGTGCGCGGAATCCGCAGCGCGGCGGCCAGGATCAGCAGCACGGTCAGGAAACGCGAGGCCTTTTCCACCTCCGAGCCCTTCCACAGCCCATGCACCATCAGGCTGGTCAGCACGCCGATGAGCATCACCGCCACGCCCACGCCCATCCACACATACTCGCGGCGGTTGTCGCACCAGACCTGCCCGGGCGCGGCCGGGCGCACCACCACCAGCACGATGATGCTCAGCAGGACCAGCAGGTAATAGCCCGCACTGCCACCGTCCAGGGTCGACATCAGCAGCACCGGGGACAACCCGAGCGCGATCGTGAATGCCCATGCCAAGGCGAGGTTGGCACGGACAGGACGGAGTGGAGGCATGGTCACGATCTGGGCAATGCGGCGTAATGACGGAAGAGGAACGGGTTCACCGGCCTCCATTCCAGGATCGGGCGAGCAGGCGGCATTGTCGCCGATCGACCCGTAATGATCCATGAGAGCACGCTCACTCCTCCGGTGCTTCCCTGCCCTGTTCCAGGGTGATCCGTGCCAGCTCCCGGGCGTTGGGCCGGCATGGGCCGACCACGGCATCGGCAGGCACCAGCCACCAGCCGCGGCGGTTGGACACGCCCACCCGTTCGGCACGGCGACGGTCGATGCAGTCCAGCACGGCCGCTTCCTGCACCAGCAGCCAACGCTGCCGTGGCGCCCGCGCCTGCCAGGCCACGGCGTCCTGCAACTGGCTGTACCAACGGCGCTTGAAGCCAAAGGTGGCCACCGGGCGGTCGGCCATCAACAGGTTCTGCTCCTTCCAGCCCACCAGCCCCAGCTGCGCGTCGGCGCCGATGCGTTGCCCGGCCTGCGCCATCAACCCGCGCGCGGAGCTGGAATCATTGAACAGCGGATAGCCCACCAGCCCGTAGGCCACCCAGACCATCGCCAGGGTCGACACCACGGCCACGTGACGCCGCCGCGGACCGCTGAAGCACAGGCTGGCCAGGCCCCAGGCGCCCAGCGCCACGCCGATCCAGCCCAGCGCCGCGGTCACCGACGTGTCGATGCCGCGCTGCACGATCAACCGGCTCTCAAAGCCCGGCTGACCGACCAGCATCGCAATGCCCGCGCCCAGCAGGGCCAGCACCAGCACCGCAGTGAACGCGCCCAGCAGCCACTGCACGTCGCGCCGCCGCAGCAACCCCGGCAGCAGCGGCGCCAGTGCCAGGCAGAACATCGGCAGCGCCGGCAGGATGTACACGTCGCGCTTGCCGTGCGGGATCGAGAAGAACAGCACGATCAGCAGCCACCAGCCCAGCAGCAGCAGGTAGCGCGGATCCCGGCGGCGCAGCCGGCGCCACCAGGCCGGGACCGCCCACGGCAGCACCAGGATCGCGGGGATCCACATCGACGGCATGGTGGCCAGGAAATACCACCACGGCTGGTGGTGGTCCCAGGATTGCGCGTAGCGCTTGGCGGTCTGCCGGAACAGGATGTCGTTCATGTAGGCCCGGTACTCCACCGAACCACTGGACGTGGCCGCCAGCACCATCGGTACCAGCCACAGCGCCACCGCCAGCACGAAGGCCAGCGGGGCCAGCCAGAAGCGCCAGTCGCGCACGTGCAGGCGAACCCGCGGCCAGCCCAGCAGCGACGCCACCGCCGCGGGCAGCACCATCAGCAGCGCCAGCACGCCCACGCCCTTGGTGATCACGCCCAGCCCGGCGGCAAACCAGCCCAGCCACCACCACCGCCACGCCGGCCCGCAGAGCAGGTGCCGCAGCAGGCCGTAGTTGGCCAGGGTGATGAAGAACACCACCAGCGGGTCGATCTGCGCCTTCTTGGCCTGGAAGGTGAAATGCACCGCAAACAACAGCGCCCAGGCCGCGTACACGCCCACCCGGCGGGTCCACAGGCGCCGGCCCAGGTCGTACACGCAGGCCAGCGTGCCCAGTGCGGCCAGCAGCGACGGCAGCAGGAACGCCACCCGCCAGTTGCCGAACACGCTGTAGAACGCGGCCTGCGCCCACATCAGCATCGGCGGCTTGTCCGAATACAACTCGGTGCCCCGGTGCGGGAACAGCCAGTCGCCGCTGAGCACCATCTGCTTGGCCACCAGCGCAAAGCGCGGCTCGTCCGACGGCCAGGGGTCGCGCAGGCCCAGACCGGCACCGAGCACCAGCAGGGCCATCGTGGCAAGCAGCCAGAACTCGCGTCTGGCAGGAGTGTTCAACATATGACGCGGGTCCAGCGGCGGGGTATCAGCCCTTTTTTAGCAGACGCGCGTAGAAGAAACCGTCTGCACCCTCCTCACCGGGCAGGCGCTGGCGACCGGCCCAGGAGTCGTGGCCGAACGCTTCACCCAATGGCAGGAAGCCTGCGCGGGGGGTGCGCTGCAGGAAAGACTCGACCTGGAACTGGTTCTCTTCCCGCAGGATCGAGCATGTCGCATACAACAGGGTGCCGCCCGGAGCCAGCATGCTGAAGCAGGCATCCAGCAGGCGCGCCTGCAGCGTTACCAGCGCCTCGATATCGGCCGGGCGGCGGTGCACCAGCACGTCCGGCTGGCGGCGGATGATGCCGGTGGCCGAGCACGGCGCATCCAGCAGGATGTAGTCGAACGGCTGCCCGTCCCACCAGCTGTCCGGCGCGGCGGCGTCGGCCGCCAGCACCCGCGCCTGCGCACCCACGCCGGTACGGGCGAAGGTCTCGCTGATGCGCTTGAGTCGGCGCGGGTCGATGTCCAGGGCCAGCAGCTGCAGGCTGGGGTCACGTTCCAGCAGGTGCGCGGCCTTGCCACCGGGCGCGGCGCAGGCGTCCAGCACCCGGGCGCCGGGTCGCGGGGCCAGGGCATCGGCCACCTGCTGCGCCGACAGGTCCTGCACCGACAGTGCACCGGCCGCGAAACCGGGCAGCGCGGCCACCGGCACGGGCACCGGCAGGCGGATCGCATCACTGCACAGCGGCGATGCCTCGGCCTCGATCGCGGCGGCGGCCAGCTGTTCCAGCACCGCCTCGCGGCTGCCGTGCTGGCGGTTCACCCGCAGCCACAACGGCGCCGGCTGCAGGCTGGCGGCGAACACGTCCTCGGCCTGCTCCGGCCAGTCCTGTTCGATCATGCCGGCCAGCCAGTCGGGGAATGCAGCGCGCGCCGGCTGGGCCGGGATGCCGTCGCGCTGGGCGCGGCGCAGCAGCGCGTTGACCATGCCGGCCTGGCGGTCGCGGCCCATCGCACGGGCGGCGTCGACCGTGGCCGACAGCGCCGCGTGGGCCGGCAGTTCCAGCGCATCCAGCTGGGCGAAGCCCACCAGCAACAGCGCGCGCAGTTCGTCCTCGCGCACGCCCAGCGGGCGCTGCATCCACTGGGCCAGGGCCGCGTCGTAGGCGCCGCGACGGCGCAGCACGGCAAAGCACAGGGCCTCCAGCAGGGCGCGGTCGCGGCTGTCGTCCAGGCTCGGCAATGCCTTGGCCAGTTCGGCCTTGAGCGAGCGGCCGCGGCCGATCACCTGGGCCAGCACCTTGGCTGCCAGTACGCGGGTGGGCACGCCGGGCGCGCTGGCGGCACGCTGCGGGGCCTGCTTGTCCTGCCGGAGCTGGGTCATTTCAGGCACCCACGCTCAGGTCGCGGCGCGCGTTGAGGTAGTCGGCCGCCGTGATCGCCTTGCCGCCTTCGCGCTGCAGTACCCGCAGGCGCAGGGCGCCCTGGCCGCAGGCGATGTCGATGCCCTCGCGGGCGGCCGCCAGCAGCGTGCCCGGGGCCTTGCCCTGGTTGTCCGGCAGCGCCACCGCACCGTGGATGCGCACGCGCTCGCCGGCCAGCTGGGCCTCGGCGATCGGCCACGGGTTGAAGGCGCGCACGGTGCGCTCCAGCGCCTGCGCGTCCTGCGCCCAGTCCAGCCGGGCTTCGGCCTTGTCGAGCTTGTGCGCGTAAGTCACCCCCGCCTCCGGCTGGGGCTGGGCAATCGGCTTGATTCCGGCGCGCAGCAGGCCCAGCCCGTCCGACAGCACCTGCGCGCCCAGTTCGGCCAGGCGGTCGTGCAGCTGGCCGCCGGTGTCGTTGGCGCCGATGGCCAGGTGCTGCTTGAGCAGCACCGGGCCGGTGTCCAGGCCTGCTTCCATCTGCATCAGGCACACGCCGCTTTCGCTGTCGCCAGCCTGGATCGCACGCTGGATCGGCGCGGCGCCGCGCCAGCGCGGCAGCAGCGAGGCGTGCACGTTCCAGCAGCCGTGGGTGGGGATGGACAGCACGGCCTTGGGCAGGATCAGGCCGTAGGCCACCACCACCATCAGGTCCGGTTGCAGGTCGCGCAGCTGCTGCTGGGCTTCGGGGGTCTTCAGGTGCTCGGGCTGGAACACCGGGATGCCACGCGCGATCGCCTCCAGCTTCACCGGCGACGGCATCAGCCCTCGCCCACGCCCGGCCGGGCGGTCCGGCTGGGTGTACACGGCCACCACTTCATGGTGGCGCGCGGCGGCGCGCAGCGAGGACACGGCGAACTCCGGCGTACCGGCAAAGACAATCTTCATGGCTACCCCACTTGCAGAAAGAAAAACGGCGCCGGTGGCCGGCGCCGCACAACCAGGCCCGGCCCGCGGTCAGCCCGCGCAGCCCGGCCCTTGGGCATCTCAGGCAACGTGCTTGCGCGCCTTGGCCAGCTTCTTGCGCACCATCTCGCGCTTCAGCGGGGACAGGTAATCGATGAACAGCTTGCCGTCCAGGTGGTCCATCTCATGCTGGATGCACACCGCCAGCACGCCGTCGGTGGTCAGTTCCTGCGGCTGGCCCTGGCGGTCCAGGAAGCGCACGGTGATCTGGTTGGCACGGGTGACGTCGGCAAAGATGCCCGGCACCGACAGGCAGCCTTCCTGGTAGACCTGGCCACCCTCGTTGGCGACGATCTCCGGGTTGATGAACACCCGCGGGGTGTCCTTCTCTTCACTGACGTCGATCACCATGAAGCGCTTGTGCACGTCCACCTGGCTGGCCGCCAGGCCGATGCCCGGGGCGTCGTACATGGTGTGGAACATGTCGTCGATCAGTTGCTGGAACGCCGGGGTGGTGACCTCGGCGGCGTCGATCAACGCGGCCTTGGTGCGCAGGCGCGGATCGGGAAACTCAAGAATGGGCAGGATAGCCATGGCAAATACCGGTAGGGGGCGCCGGTCAAAGCGGCGTACGTCGCAATTCTATCGCCAACGCTTGCCCTGCGCCCCGGTTTCTGGACTATAGTGCGGCAACCTGTTGGGGAATCAGGCACCACCTATGTTTGAACGTACTCGTACGGTCGTCGCCGTGGCGATGTTGACCGTTGCCACCTATGCTACCGCCGTTGAAGTGAATGGCGGGCACCCGGATACCTACGTCGTCCGCAAGGGCGATACCTTGTGGGACATTTCCGCGCGCTTCCTCAAGAAGCCGTGGCTGTGGCCGGAAATCTGGCAGGCCAATCCGCAGGTCAAGAACCCGCACCTGATCTACCCGGGTGACGTGCTGAGCCTGGCCTACCTGGACCGCGTCGTGGCCCAGCCCGGCCCGCGCCGGGAAGCGCCGATCACCGGCATTCCACTGGACCAGGTCGAACCCTTCCTGAAGCAGCTGAGCGTGGTCGACGACGTCAAGTCGCTGCCGTTCGTGGCCGGCCTGGAAGACGACCGCCTGCGCGCCACCAGCGGCCAGGTTGCCTATGTGCGCGGGCTGGAGGGGGCGGCAGTGGGCCAGCGCTGGTCCGTGGTCCGCCCGACCGTGCGCTACGCCCTGCCCAAGCCCACCGAGGATCTCACCGCCAATGGTGACGTCACCCCCGGCAGCGGCAACCTCTGGAAGGACTTCTTCGTCCCCAGCAAACGCAACCAGACGCTCGGCTACGAACTGGCCCAGGTCAACGTCGGCACCGTCACCAAGGTGGCGTCCGGCAAGGTGGATGTGACCACCATCGCCCTGCAGACCCAGGTCGGCGGGCGTGAAGTCAGGATCGGCGACCGCCTGGTGCCGGTGGAGGCAAACCCGTACGACCTGCAGTTCTTCCCGCACGTGCCGGCAGCCCAGACCGAAGGCCTGGACATCCGCGTGCTCGCGGTGGCCGACATGTTCCTGTCGGGTGGCCCGCGCGACATCGTGGCGATCTCCGCCGGCAGTGCCGACGGCATCGACAACGGCACCGTGGTGTCGCTGTGGCGCCAGGGCCGCCACGTGGCCAACCGGATGAAGTACCCCGGTTCGTCGCGGATGGACGATTCGCTCAGCGACGGTGCCGGCCGCATCACCCTGCCCGACGAATATGCCGCCCATGCGATGGTGTTCCGCACCTACGACAAGGTCAGCTATGCGCTGGTGATGGAGGGGGTCAAGCCGGTCCTGGTGGGCTACGCGGCAAAGCACCCTGACGCCCAGTAAGCGCAAAACCCTACGCACTACTCCGACGGCGCCCCAGGGCGCCGTCGCTGTATGCGGCCTAGCCTAGGCCGATGTGCGAAACCCTCCTGCCTGACCCCCGCGACGCCCTGCTCCGCCTGGTACTGGCCGGCGGCCCCCTGCCGCCGCGACGGCGCCTCCTGCAGGCCCATGCCGATCCCACCCTGGCCCTGCGGGCCGGTCCATCGGCCTGGCGGGCCAGCGGCTGCACCCCCGAACAATGCGCGCGGCTGGCCTGCCCCGACCCGGCTG
>NZ_QAIW01000100.1:0-2183 GCF_003061285.1 Stenotrophomonas sp. HMWF003
GTGTGAGCCGGCCACGCAGCGTGCCGGCTCCCCGCCCCGCCCTGCCCTCAGCGCGGCAGCGAACGCAGCATCGCCGCCTGGTCGGTCACAAAGGCCGGCGGCGGCAGGTCCAGCACCGCGTCGCGGACCGCCTGGCCCACCAGGAAATCGGCGATGGTGCCGGCAATGGCCGGTTGCCCGAGCCACATTTCGTTGTCGTGGCTGGCGCCGCGCACCAGCAGCCACGTGTTGTTGGCGAAGCCCGGCCGCAGCGCTTCGGCGTTGGCCGGCGGGGTCCGCCCGTCCAGCGTGCCACTGATGAACAGCACCGGCACCGCGCTCCGCAGCGGAGCCCGGAACGCGTCACCCAGATCAACCAGCCCCAGCCCGTCGCCCAGCATCGGGAACGGGAAGTTCAACGCATCACCGAACAGGCTGGTACGCGCCTGTGCCTCGGCCAAGGCACGCCGCTGCGGACTCTGGCCGGAGGCCACGTCCATCGCCAGCGACATCGCGCCGAACTGGCCAAACTCACCGCGCAGCAGCAGCACGATGTCGGCCAGCGGACTGTAATCGCCGCGCTCGGCCTGGCGCAGCGCAAACGGCAGCCACTGCTGGGTGGTGCGGCGGCCGAGCATGGCCGCCATCGCCAGCTGCAGGTCATAGGCACCGATGGTGACCTGTTTGTCCGGGTGGAGCAGGCTCCTGCCCTGGGCGGGCTGCTGGCGTAACGTGGCCAGTACCCGCGTGGCAGAGCCGGTCAGATCCTCGAAACCCGCATCGGCCGCTGCCCCACCCAACTGCGCCAGCAGCGCATCCGCCGCCAGCGGCAGCTTCAGGGTATCGTCCGGGCCTTCGCTGCCCATCAACACCACCCGCTCCAGCCGGTCGCCGTGCAGGCGCACCGTGGCCAGTGCCAGGTGGGTGCCGTAGCTCATCCCCCACAGGCTGATCTTCGGCACGCCCAGGGCGCGCCGCAGGTCCTCGATGTCGCCGGCGCTTTCCACCGTGGTGTACGCGCCCAGATCGACCCCGGCCTGTTTCCAGAACGCGACACAACGCGCTGCGGTGTCACGCAATGCGGCCAGCGCGGCGTCGCGCTGCAACGGTTGCGCGTCATCGAACTGCTGCACATGCGGGCATGTCGGCGGTGGCTCGGACGCGCCGGCGCCGCGTTGGTCCAGCAACAGCACGTCGGTGTCGCGCCGGACCCGGTCGAACACCGGCCAACGTGGCCCCCGCGCAGTCCCGATACCCGAGCCACCCGGCCCACCGGCGAGATACACAACGGGTGCCGCGCGGCCGTCGCCCGCCGTCGCCCGCAGCCGGACCACGCGCAGACGCATGCGCGGCCCGTCCGGCGCCGCGTGGCGGCGCGGCACATCGAGGTAAGCCGCTTCCGCTGCGATCGTGCCGTGCGCCTGGGTCTGGTAGGCATAGGGTTCGAACACCAGCGGCGCCGCCGTGTCAGCGGCCAGCACCGGGTCAACGGCGGCGAAGGTCAGGCACAGGGTTGCCAGCCGCGTGGCCATGCCGTGCAGGCAGGAACGGGGACGATCAGCGTGCAGCATCGAAGCATGGGTCATGGCGGGCTCCAGGGAAGATGAAACAGCGGACCGCGCACCGGGGTGGCGCGGCACATCAACACACCCCCAGCATCTGCCGCCCTCGGGCGGAGAAGGCGTTCGCGTCCGCCCAACGGCTCCACGCGGGGGACCAATGTCTCCACGCAGCCGATACGATGGCCGCATGCAGATCCTCCGAACCCTCACCACCCTGGTTGTACTGGTTGCCGCGGTCACCGCCTGGCTGGTGGCGGCAGCACCGCCTGCCGGCCTGCGCTATCTGGAACCGACGGCGATGGCACCGGCGGCGTCGGCGGATGTGCCCTCCACGCCGCCCGACGGCCTGCCCTGGCGCGCGGTGGATCAACGCGAACTGGCACGCTGGCGCGGCCCCTACTGGCTGCGCTGGGAGGTGCCTGCCACCGCAGCGGAACAACCGGCCGACCGCACGCTGCGGCTGTCCGTGCGCGCGGCCAGCCAGCCGTACTGGAACGGCCGGCCCCTGCCCGCCAATGGCACGGTCGGGGCTACCGCCAACGAGGAGCGACCCGGGCAGGTCGACGTCCTGCGCGCGTTGCCCGCTGCGCCTGCCGCTGGCACCGACACGCTGCTGGTGCTCGCCTCCAGCCAGTATCACCG
>NZ_QAIW01000100.1:2239-4798 GCF_003061285.1 Stenotrophomonas sp. HMWF003
GGTGCTGGAGGGCTGGCGGCCACTGCTCGGGTACGCCTACCCGTGGCATGGCCCGCGCCTGCTGGCGCTGCTGGCGCTGCATCTCGCGGCGGCGGTCCTGCTGCCGGCCTACCTTGCACGCCGCTTCGGCGTGGCGGTGCCGACCGCCCTGCGCATCGCCTACCTGGCAGCGCTGGTGGCCGTGGTGGCATTCGTGCCGGGCTTCGATGGACGCGGTGCGGCGCTGCTGTTGCTGAGCCTGCTCAGTGCCGTCGCACTGCTGCTGCGCGCCCGCGGCGAGCCGGACGAGCGTTGGCCGATCCTGACCCTGGTGCTGGCCGGTGCGCTGGCGATTCCGCTGCTGCGCGGCGCCTTCCTGGACGGGCCGTACTTCCTGTTCCTGGCGGTGTTGATGGGATTCCTGCTGGTGCGGCACGCCGCACAGCTGCGCGTCCTGGACGCGCATAACGCGCTGCTGCGCGAAGAACGCGCGCGCCTGTCACTGCAACTGCTGCAACGGGGCATCCAGCCGCATTGGTTGATGAACACCCTGACCTGCCTGCAGGAACTGATCGAGCAGGCACCGATGCGCGCCAGCGCCCTGGTCGAAGCGTTGGCCGAGCAGTTCGATCGCCTGCGCGCCAGCAGCAGCCAGCAACGGGTCGCGCTGGAGGACGAACTGGCGCTGTGCCGCAACCACCTGGACATCGTGGGCATGGCGATGGAACGGCACATCGCATTCGACGTCGACGCCGACCAACACGGCCTGTGGCTGCCACCGGGGGTGCTGCACGCCCAGGTGGAAAACGCGCTCACCCATGCCGGCGCGGTGGCCTGCGCACAGCAGCCGTTCCGGCTGCGCGTGCAGCGCCAAGGCGAGCGCTGGATCGTGGAGCTGCGCAGCGCGCGCGGCATGGCACCGCATCGCGGCCAGGGCACCGGCACGCGCTACATCGAAGCCAGCCTGGCGGCGGCGTGGCCAGACCGCTGGCGCTTCGTGCAGGGTGCCGACGGTGCGGACTGGTACGGCCGGATGGAGCTGCCATGCGCATCCTGATCGTCGAAGACGAACTGCTGGTACGCCAGCGCCTGCTGCGCCTGTGCACCGAGCTGGCCGGCAGCCGGGCGCGGTTCGATGCGGTGGCCGACCTGGAGGCCGCCGGTGACCGCCTGCAGCGCGCGGTCTACGACGGTCTGCTGCTGGACCTGAACCTGGGCGGCGAGGACGGCTTCGAGCTGCTGCGCCGTGCCGTCGCCGGGCGTTACCACTGCGTGGTGGTGTCGGCCCATCGCGAGCGTGCGTTGCAGGCGTTCGAGCATGGCGTGCTGGATTTCGTGCCCAAGCCGTTCTCACGCGAACGCCTGGGCCTCGCGCTGGAGCGCCTGCTCGACGTCAGCCGCGCGCGCGCCGGCAGCGCCCGTTACCTCGGCATCTGGCGGGCACAGGGCACTGCCGTGGTCGAACTGGCCGACGTGCAGTGGATCCGCGCCGATGGCGACTACAGCCAGCTGCGCATGCGCGACGGCCGCAGCGAACTGCACGACAAATCGCTGGCCGGCCTGGGCGCGGTACTACCGCCGGATTTCGTGCGCTGCCACCGCTCCTACGTGGTCAACCTGCGCCATGTGCGCAGCCTGCACGCCGGTTCGGGCAGCCGCTACTGGCTGGTACTCAACGACGGCACGGAGCTGGCCGTGGGCCGGGCGCATGTGGCCGCACTGCGCGGCGAACTCGCGCTGGGCTGACCCCGCCCCGGCACAGGCTCAGAGACCGCCGGTGGCGGCCTTGGCCTTCTTCCACGCCGCCTCGAATTCGGTGGCGGTGATGCCGTCGTCCGAATCCAGGTCGAACCACGACAGCGGCTGGTCGGCCAGCAGGAAGCGTTCGTCGCTCTGGCCGTGCTTGTCGGCCCAGGTGGTCACGCTGCGGTACACCTCGACCTGGCGCACGATCACATCGCCAACGGCCTCGATGTAGACGTTGCCCTGGCCGAGATCGGACTCTGCCCAATGCTTGAAGTACTGCTTTTTGTTCGTGCTCATCGGGAGGTTCCGGGTCTGGCGCAACGTGGGGGGTGGGGAATATACCTCAGCGCCGCCGCGACGTCGCTCGCGGCTGCAGCGCATCCAGCGCCCCGGCGTTGCGCCGCGCCCAGTCGTAGATCAGCTCGATCGGCTCCACCAGCTGCACGCCCAGCGGGGTCAGCGCGTAGTCAACCGACGGCGGCACGGTGGGATATTCGGTACGCAGCACAAGCCCGGCGGCCTCCATCTGGCGCAGGGTCTGGCTGAACATTTTTTTGGAGATGTCCGGCAGGCTGCGGTGCAGCGCATTGCTGCGCGCGGTGCCGTCGTGGCGCACCGCCAGCGTGTGCAGCACCATCGAGGTCCACTTGGTGCTGAACAGCTCCAGCACCCGCCGCGGGGCGCAGTCTTCACGCCATTGATCTTCCTCGCTGCCGGTTTTCATTGCCTGGTTACCATTTGGTGCCTTCTTTCGAGGCGTGCGCACCTATCCTACTGTGTGCGCCTGATAGTGGATGGAAAGGCGGCAGCATGAACAACAAGGCACTCGTCGTG
>NZ_QAIW01000101.1:0-4251 GCF_003061285.1 Stenotrophomonas sp. HMWF003
GGGCTCTGCCCCGCTGCCCTTGACCCCAAACCGCGCAACGCAACGGCAGCCGGGCGGAGCCCGGCGTCGGCGGCGGCGTTATGCGATCGGAACGGCCTGCGCCCGTGCCCGCAGCACCGCCTGTTCGCGGGCGTTGGCGGTGAGGCCGGCGGCACGCAGGAACGCCGCGCGGGCTTCATCGGCGCGCCCCAGTTGCAGCAGCAGGTCGCCCTGCACCGCCGCCAGCGGGGCATAGCCGTCCAGGCGCGGGTCCTGCGCCAGCTGCTCCACCAACGGCCATGCCGCGGCCGCGCCCTGCGCGCGCGACACCGCGACGGCCCGGTTCAATTCGATCACCGGCGATGGCTGCTGCTCGGCCAGCCGTTGGTACAGCGCCGCCATCGCCGCCCAGTCGGTGTCCTGCACGCGGCGCGCGCGGGCGTGGCAATCGGCAATTGCCGCCTGCAGCACATAGGGATCGTCGCTGCCGCCCAGCGCCATGGCCTGGGCCAGCGCGGCCTGCCCGCGTGCGATCTGCAGCCAGTCCCAGCGCGCGCGGTCCTGTTCGGGCAACAGGATCGGGGTGCCGTGCGCATCCACCCGCGCCGCTGCGCGCGAGGCCTGCAGTTCCATCAGCGCCAACAGCCCGTGCACCTGCGGCCACGCCGGCAGCCGGCTGGCCAGCACCCGCCCCAGCCGCAGTGCTTCGTCGCACAGCGCCGGGCGCATCCAGTCGTCGCCCACGCTGGCCGTGTAGCCCTCGTTGAACACCAGGTAGACCACCTCCAGCACCGACCCCAGCCGTTCGGGCAACGCCGCCTGGCGTGGCACTTCGAAGGCCACCTGCTTGCTGGCCAGGGTGCGCTTGGCGCGCACGATGCGCTGGGCGATGGTCGGTTCGGGCTGCAGGAACGCCCGCGCGATCTCGTCGGTGGTCAGCCCGCCGAGCAGCCGCAAGGTCAGCGCCACCCGCGCGTCGGCCGACAGCACCGGGTGGCAGGCCACGAACATCAGGCGCAACAGGTCATCGCCGATGTCGTCCTGCAGCGCATCGCTGTCGTCGGGCAGCGGCAACGGCTGCGGCTCCAGTTCGCTGCCCCACAGCGCATGCTGGCCAGCCACGCGCTGGTGCTGGCGCAACACGTCGATGGCGCGATTGCGCGCGGTGGTCATCAGCCACGCTCCCGGGTTGTCCGGAACCCCCTGCGTCGGCCAACGCTCCAGCGCGGCCAGCCAGGTGTCCTGGGCCAGTTCTTCGGCACGCCCCACGTCGCCGCGCAGCATCCGCGCCAGGCGTGCGATCAGGGCCGGCGACTCCATGCGCCAGAGGGTGTCCAAGCGGTGCGACAGGGCGTTATCCATGCGCGCGATCAAAGCACTGGCGGCAGGCCGGTACAAGCCCGCCGCCGGGCAGGCTTTGTTCCGGTCAGCCGGGTTCGCCATCCATGTGCGCGATTTCCCACAGGTGGCCATCCAGGTCCTGGAAGCCGCGCTGGTACATGAAGCCGTAATCACGCGCGGGCATCGGCTCGCTGGCACCGGCCTTCAGGGCCTTGTCCACCAGCGCGTCGACCGCCGTGCGGCTGGTCGCCGACAGGCAGGTGATCACCTCGGTCTGCTGGCGCGCGTCGCTGATCGGCTGGGGGGTGAAGCCGCGGAAGAACGACTCCACCAGCAGCATCACGAAGATGCTGTCGCTGATGATCATGCAGGCCGCGTTGGCGTCGGTGAAGGTCGGGTTGAAGGTGTAGCCCAGCGCGGCGAAGAACGTCTTGGACGCCTCCAGGTCGCGCACGGGCAGGTTGACGAAGATCATCTGCGGGGAATCGCTCACGGTGCCATCCTTAGGGGTGTGGAATCAGGGTTGTTTCATGCAGTTGACCATCCACGGCTTGCCGTAGCGGTCGATCAGGAAGCCCCAGCGGTGGGCCCAGAACGTTTCGCCGATCGGCATCTTGACCTCACCGCCGTCGGCCAGCGCCTTGAACACGCGCTCGGCCTCTTCCACCGTGTCCACGTCGATGTTGATGGTGGTGCTGTTTTCCCCGCCGCTGGACGGGCCATCGGCGGCCATCAGGATCGCGCTGCCCACTTCCAGTTGGCTGTGCGCCACGTGGTCCAGCGTTTCCGGCGGCATCTCGCCGCAGCCGTCGGTGTTCTCCATCGGCGGCATGTCGCGGTACCTCATTTCCGAGGTGACCTTGCCGCCCAGCACCTGCGCGTAGAAGGCCATGGCCTCGTGGGTCTTGCCGTTGAAGCCAAGGAACGGAATCAGTTTCATGGGAGTGCTCCAGGGAAGTCGGGTGGGTCAGTCGGCGGCGCCGATCTGTTCGCGCAGACGCTGTTCCTGCGCCTGTAATTCGGGGGTGAAGGCCTCGCCGAAATCCTCGGCGCTCAAGATCGGTCGCAGCTCGACCACGCTGCCGGGGCCGAACGGGGCACGCTTCAGCCACTCGGTGGCTTCGTCCAGCGAGCGCACCTGCCAGAGCCAGAACCCGCAGACCAGTTCGCGGGTCTCGGCGAAGGGGCCATCGATCACCCGCGGCGGCTGCGCCCCGAAGGCCACGCGGCGCGCGCGTGAGGTGGGGTGCAGGCCCTCGCCGGCCAGCATGATCCCGGCCTGTACCAGCTGTTCGTTGTAGGCGCCCATGGCGCGGATTTCCTGCTCGGTCGGCATCTCACCGGCCTCGGTCTCCGGGGTCGCCTTGACCAGTACCATGACTTTCATCGGTGTTTCCCTCAGGGCGGGCCCGGTTGGTGGGCCCTTCAAGGGATACAACGCAGCCGGGCGCCGGAAATCGACACGTCGGCAAAAATAATTTCCGCCGCCGCGCGGAGCCGCCTGAACAGGCGCCGCGTGCCGCGCTGCAACAGCACGGATGCGCCGGCTGCGGCATCATGGCCGCCCCTGCCCCGGAGCCTGCCGGCCATGCAATTCCTGCTGCTGATCTACATCGACGACGGCCTGTTGCAGGCCCTGCCCGGCGAGGAATACGACTGCCTGATGCACGACTGCCTGCAGCACGCCGATGCCCTGCAGGCCGACGGCACCCTGGTGCTGGCGCAGAAACTGGAGCCGGTACACAGCGCCCGTACCCTGCGCACCCGCCAGGGCAAGGAGCGCATCACCGACGGGCCGTTCGCCGAAACCCACGAACTGCTGGCCGGCTTCAACCTGATCAACGCGCGCGACCACGACGATGCACTGCGCATCGCCCGGCAGTTCCCGTGGTCGCGCTTTGGCAGCATCGAGGTGCGGCCGCTGGCCGACATGGACGCCGAGCGCGAACGCGTCGGCGCCTGAGACGCGCTACAACAGCGTGATCTTGAGATCGCGCGCGCCGACGCCCTCGTTGCCGCTGTAGTCGCGCACGCTGGCCCGGATCACGTAGTCGCCGGCGGGCAGCGCGTCGGGCCGCCAACGGCCAGTTTCCACCAGCCCATCGCGCACCGTGTTGGTTACCAGGTAGCGGAAGCGTGTAACCGCACTGCCGTGCACGGTGATGCCGCTGTCCGGTGCATAGGCCACCACGGTGGCACTGTCCTGCGGCGGCATGCGGTTGAACACGATGTTGAAGCGCGGCTGCTCGTACCCGGCCAGCGGCTGGCCCTGTGCATCCAGGATCTGGTAACCCACCTGGTAGGCGCCCAGGCGACGACGCGGCAGGTTGCGGTCCACCTGGTCCCACGCTTCCACCACGATCTGCACGCCGGGGCCCTGCCGTGGCACCACCAGCGGCGCTGTGCCCACGGCCTTGATCGGCAGGTCCTGGTCGTCCAGTACTTCCACCGAGGTGATGCGCGGTGCGAACGCATCGGCGTAGCCGACAAAGCCCAGCGCCACCGCGTTGCGCTCGAATCCGCTGGCGCCCACGCTCAGGTGCACGTGCGCCATGCGGTTGATGCTGCCCAGCGGCTCGCCCACATGGAAGCGCGTGCCCCGGCGCACGCGTACCCGTTCCAGTTTGCCGTCCATGTCCAGCACCTGCTGCCAGCGGGCGTCGAACGGCTGGCCACGCGGGTCGCGCCCCACCTGCATGTGGATGTACTTGAGCCGACCCAGCGCCATGCCTTCGGCCTGCCCGCCCACCGACCAGCTGGCAAAGGCGCTGTCGACCTTGCCATCGGCGATGGCCAGCACGCGCTGGCCGACATCGCCGCGGATATCGAAGCCGCCGTGCAGGTGGTGGCGGCTCTCACCGCTGAAGTTGCCGCGCACCTCACCCAGCGTGCCCACCACTTCATGCCACCCGTCCTGGGGGGACAGCGGCC
>NZ_QAIW01000101.1:4264-7707 GCF_003061285.1 Stenotrophomonas sp. HMWF003
GCCGGTCAATGCCGGTGCCGGCACCGCACCGATGTCCAGCGGGCGCAAGCGGTGCACGCGGTAGGCCGCGGCATCGGCCAGATACACACTGCCCTGCGCATCCAGCGCCAGCCCGCTGGGCCGCGCAAAGCGCGGCTGCGGTGAAACGCCGGCCAACGCCACCTGGTGGCCCTGCGTGGACACCTGCACCACCTTGCCGTTGATGTCGCCCACGTACAGCACATCATCATGGGTAACGGCTACCGACAGCGGACCGCTCATCACGCTGCCGTCGGCCACCTGGGTGCGCAGCATGCCGTCCGGCGACAGCCGCCGGATGGCGTTGTTGTACAGGTCGGCGATCAACAGGTTGCCGTGCGAGTCCAGCGCCAGGGCCACCGGCGTATCCAGCCGCGTCCCGGCACCGAACCCGTCCACGTTGCCCGGCTGCTCACCGCCTGCCGCCGTGCGCACCGTGCCATCGGGCTCGATCACCCGGATGCGGTCGTTGTAGGTATCGGCCACGTACACACGGCCGCTGGCATCCACGGCCACGCCCATCGGCGCATCGAACCGCGCCTGCGCGGCCGGGCCATCGGCAAAGCCCGCCACCCCGTCGCCAGCGAGCGTGCTCACCACGCCATCGGCGCCGATCCGGCGGATGCGATGGTTGCCGGTGTCGGCCACGTACACGTTGCCCGCGGCATCCACGGCGATGCCGGACGGGGTATGGAACTGCGCCTGCGCACCGGGCCCGTCGCGCCAGCCCTCACCGGTGCCGGCCAACGTATCCACGCGCCCATCGGGATACACCCGGCGGATGCGGTTGTTGTCGCCCGCGTCGGCGATGTAGGCAACGCCGTGCGCATCAACCGCCAGCGCATACGGGTCGGCGAAGCGCGCCTGCGCACCGGCACCATCGCGCAGCCCACCCACCCCATCACCGGCCAGCACATCGATCTGCGCCTGCCACGCCAGCGGCGTGGGTACCGGGCCCTGTTCAACCGGCGCCGATGCAGGCGTGTCGAAAAACGTCCATGCGAGTGCCGCAGCGGTGATCGCCACCACCCCGCCGATCATGACCTGCCAACGTTTCATTGCCATCCCTGCGCTTGTCCGGCGTAGACCTTAAACGTTGCCTGCGCGTCTGCACACCCCATGCGCTTGTGTGGCTGCGCGGTTACAGGTTCAATCGCTGCAGACCTCACGCAAGGATGCGCCATGCACCGCCCGCACCATCGCCTCGCCCTGTCCCTGCTGCTGGCGATTTCCGGCGCGCCAGCACTCGCTGCGATGCCCGTGGCTACACCGTCTGAACCCGCGCTCGCGCAGCGCCTGACCGACACCATCGCGTTGGCCGAGCAGGGCGACAGCGTGGGTGCACTGATCGGCTTCGAGCGCGTGTTCAATGATCCCGACGTGGCCACCCTGGATGCCGCACAGCGCCTGGAAGGGTTGGTCAGTGCCGGGCGCACGGCCTTCAATGCGCGCCAGCCGCAGGAGACGCAGCGCTACCTGGACGCGGCACTGAAACAGGCGCCCGATGACGCACGTGCGCTGTATGTGCTGGGTCGCCTGAAGCTGCTGCAGGACCAACCGGTACAGGGCGCTGCCCTTATCACCCGCTCGCTGCGTGCATCGGACCGGTTCCTGGCCGACATCGATGCCCCGCTGGTGTATCGGCTGGGCGATGCGCTGCAGGAGCAGCCCGATGACTACCGCGCGCTGCTGGAGGCGCTGTTCGACCGACAGTGGAAGGTCGATGGCCTGGAGCCGACGGCCGTGTGGCTGACGCTGGCCACGCTGCAGGCCGATGCCGGGCAGCAGCAGCGCCTGGCCGCCACCGTGATGCGTATCGATGCGCCGATCGAAGTGGTCGCGCTGCGCAGCGACAAGCGTTTCGATGCCGTGGTCGACCGCCGCGATCCGCGCTTCGACCCGCTGCAATCGGCGCGTCGCCATGCCGATGCCCTGCGCGTATCGGCCTTGTTGCAGCCAGAGGCCAGCGACCTCGCCGCGCTCACCGATACCCTGCTGTTGCTGGGCGAGCACGCGCAGGTGCTGACCGCTACGGACCCGCTCCATGCGCGCCTGACCGAGGCCGCCGCCCCGCGCAGCTTCCCCGGGGGTGCCTATGCGGCGTGGGTGCTGCTGCACCGCGCCGTGGCCCAGCACCGGCTGGGCCAGGACAACCAGACCGAGGCAACGCTGGAGCTGGCCAGTACGCTCACCGACGAGGGCGACACGGTAAACCCGCTGCAGCGGCTCTACCTGGCCAGCTGGTACCTGTCCAGCGCCAAACCGGCGCGTGCCCTGAAGACCCTGGACGGGCTGGATGAGGCACCGATGTTCGGCGAGTACCTGCGCCAGTGGATCCGTTTCAGCGCGTACCGGTCGCTGGGGGATACCGCGCGCTCGGCGCAGGCCCGCCAGTGGTTGCAGGCCAACCAGGACGACGGCCGCAGCGTGTACGTAAACGTGCTGCTGGAAGAGCAGCGCACCGACGAGGCGGCCCGCTGGGTCATCACCGAACTGCAGTCGCCCCGGCGCCGCCAGGACCTGCTGGAGGTGATGCAGGACTTCCGCGCGCTGCCCCCGATGCCCGCCGACGTGGACAACGACGCACGCTGGGAAACGCTGCTGAAGCGACCCGATGTGCGCGCCGCGCTGGAACGGGTCGGCCGCCGCGAGACGCTGCCGATCTACGGGCGCGGTGCGTGGCGTTGAGGCCGCACGCCGCGGTCAGCGCGCCGGCGTTTCCACCTTGAAGCCCATCGCCTCGCGGTAGCGCTGGTACAACGCGCTGACCTTTTCCACGTATGCCAGGGTTTCGGCGTACGGCGGCACGCCCTTGTAGCGGGTCACCGCGCCGATGCCGGCGTTGTAGGCGGCGGCCGCCAGGGTGCGGTCGCCCTTGTAGCGCTTCAGCAGCGCCTTCATGTAGCGCGCGCCCCCGTTGATGGACTGCTCGGCCGACAGCGGGTCGGCCACGCCCCATTCGGTGGCGGTATCGGGCATCAGCTGCATCACGCCCTGCGCGCCCTTGGGCGATATCGCACCGGCATCGAAGCCGCTTTCGGCATGGGCGATCGCACGCAGCCAGGCATCGTCCACGCCGGTGGCCTTGGCCGCCGCCTTGAACTGTTTGGCATGGCGGTTGAGCTGTGGCGTGCCCACCTTGCCCAGCCCCTCGTGCGCCGGCTCGCCGGGCGGGGTGGCCACGGTGAACTTCAGGAACACCCGTGACCCGGGCAGGTTGCGCGTGGAATACACCAGCGCGCCGTCCTGCTCGCGTTCGTACAGGGTGCCGCTGAAGATGCCCATGTTGCCCCACAGGTTGGGGGTCTGCACGGCGCTGTCATCGATCTGCTGCGGCGTGCACTTCGAGCCCGGCTCGGGCGCGGTGGCCAGGCTCACGGTGTTGTCCCGCACGCAGCGGTACACCGTGCGCGCCGACGCCGACC
>NZ_QAIW01000102.1:0-2838 GCF_003061285.1 Stenotrophomonas sp. HMWF003
CAGCAGGGCCAGCACACACAGCATTCTCCAGGCGGACATGTCGCTCACCTCGCGGGACGGTCGTTGCCGACCCCAGTCTAGGCCTGCGCCGGGCAGCCGGACTGCCGTCCGTCGGCGCGATCGCCCATCCACAGCCCGTGTGGACCAGCCATGGGCAAACCTGTGGATAAGCCGGTGCGCGCGCCGCGCGGCGGGCGTCCGCGATGGGTGGCCAAAAAACTGCCAGCGGCGCCCTGCTTGCCAGCCGCGGGCGGGACCGCCACTGTTGGCGCATGCGCTTTGAACCGATGACCTTGCCCGCGGCCATGCAGGCCGACCTTGAAGCCGCCTACGCCATGCCGGCGCGGGCGTACCACAATTTTTCGCACGTGCAGGCGGTTCTGCAGCACTGCCGCGCGGTGGCCGATGGCCCGGGCTGGGAGCACCCGCGCGAAGTGCAGTTGGCCGCGCTGTACCACGACGCGATCTACGACGCCGGGCGCAGCGACAACGAGGCGCGTTCGGCCGTGTTGGCGCGCGAGGCGATCCAGCGCTGGCTGCCCGACGCCGGCATCGACGTGGCCCGGGTCGTGCAGCTGATCGAACTGACGGCCCGCCACGGCGCGCTGGCCGCGACCGACATCGATGCCGAGGCGGCCCTGTTCCTGGACTGCGACATGGCCATCCTGGGCGCGCCGGCGGCGGTGTTCGACGCCTACGACCAGGGCATTGCCGAGGAGTACGCCGGCCACGTGCCGGGCTTCTTGTTCCGGCTCAACCGGCGGCGCTTCCTCAAGCAGCTGCTGCTCAAGCCGCGCATCTTCCTGAGTGCGTTCTTCCATGCGCGGCTGGATGCCGCCGCGCGCGCCAATCTGCGCCGTCGCATCGGATAATGGCGGCGGGCGCCGTCGTGGCGCTGCCGGTCTCCTTTCACCACGTCCCGTCTGCCCATGTCCCTGCCTGCCGCTTCCCCTGATCCCGACCCGCGTCCGCAGCCGCCGGAAGAACCCGGCCCCAACGAATGCTGTGGCAGTGGCTGCCCGCTGTGCGTGCTGGATCTGTACAGCGACGAGCTGCAGCGCTACCGGGCCGCGCTGGCGGCGTGGCAGGTGCGCCACCCCGACACCACCGACTGAGAGGCGCGGCCGTGACGAACGTTGCGCGCGCTGTACCCGGCGTCTCGCCCCGGCAGGGCCACGCCGCGCTGGCGGCGGTGGCCGCGCTGGTCCTGTTTTCCGCCACTGCGCTGTGGCTCCAATGGGCGCGCCACGACCTGGACTGGGGGCAGGCCACGCTCAGTCTCTACCTGCACGGCCCGGGCGGGCTGGCACTGCGCAGCGCGTACTGCCTGCTGGCGGTGGCGATCATGCTGCTGGCCTGGTCGCTGCATGCCGGCAGCCGTTCGCCCCGGCGCAGCACGGCCGCACCGCTGCTGTTCTGCGTGGCCGGGCTCGGCCTGATGGGCGTGGCGATCGGTGACAGCTGGTTGCCGACGTACGCGCCACTGGTGGCGCCACTGGTGCATGGGCTGGCGGCCAATACCGCGTTCCTGTGCGTGAGCGTGGCCATGCTGCTGCAGAGCTGGTATCTGCGCGCCGACCCGCACTGGTCGCGCTGGGCGGTTCCGGCGTGGTGGTGGGCCTGGGGCTGCTTCGTGCTGCTGTGGCTGCACGTGCTGTGGCGCGGTCCGCCGCGCGGGGCGGGGCAGAAACTGGTGATTGCCGCGGTGGTGGTGTGGCTGCTGGTGGTGGCACTGCGCCAGTGGCAGCACGGACGTCGCCGGGCCGGTTGAGCCGGCGCACCCTTGCAGCCAGTCTGTGTACATGCCGTTGCCGGGGGACCGGCGTATCGTGGCGTGGACTCTTTTGGGATGCGTGACGATGCGGCGAGCCGGGTGGGGGAAGGTACTGGGTCTGGTGATCGGGGGCTGGGTGTCGATGGCAGCTGCCGCGACCCCGCAAGAGGTCAGCCATGGGCGGTTCCAGCAGGTGCCGGTGTTCCTGCCCGAGGGCCACCCGCAGCGGGTGGTGGTGTGGTTCGACGGCGGCCAGGACCACGCGCGCAGCCGTACGCGCATCGACGCCCTGCGCGCGCAGGGCGCACTGGTGGCGCAGGTGGACGTGGCCCGGTTGCGCCAGGTGCTGGCCAAGGAAGGCAGCGGCACCTGCGCATTCGGCGCCGGTGACGTGGAGAATTTCTCGCGCTGGTTCCAGGCTTACCTGCACGTACCCGGCTACCACCTGCCGCTGATCGGCGGTGACGGCGAAGGGGCCGAGCTGGCCTACGCGGTGGCCGCGCAGGCCGATACGCAGGTGTTTGCGGGCCTGCTGACCACCGGCTTCTGCCCCGACCACGCGCGCGAGCGCAAGGTCTGCGGTGCCGGCAGCAGCCATGGCCGGCTGCAACCGGCCGAGCTGAATTTCCCATGGTTGAACGCGGCGGGCGAGAGCCATTGCGCGGTCGGCAACGCGGCCGCGTTCGTGCGCAAGGTGGCGATGGGGCGTGATTTCCAGCGCACCGCCGAGGGCGACGACCTGCCCGGGCTGTTGGCGGCCGCGCAGGTGGTCGGGGCGCAGAAAGGCGTGAGCCTGGCGCCGCCGCCGGATGCGCTCAAGGGCCTGCCCGTGGTGGAAGTGCCCGCCAGCAAGCCCGGCGACACGTTCGCCATTTTCGTGTCCGGCGACGGCGGCTGGGCGGGGTTGGACAAGGAAGTGGCGGCCGCACTGGGCGAGGCGGGGGTGCCGGTGGTCGGCGTGGATTCGCTGCGCTACTTCTGGACGGCACGCACCCCGGAAGGGTTTGCCCGCGACCTGGAGCGCATTGCCAGCCACTACAGCCAGCAATGGCAGCGCAAGCGGG
>NZ_QAIW01000103.1:0-13055 GCF_003061285.1 Stenotrophomonas sp. HMWF003
ACCTCCGGCGAAGCCATCTACGAGGACATGGAGCTTGCGCCAGATATGCGTTAGCGGCCATGGGTGGGTTGGGAGGGCGGATGCCCAGGGAGGTCTGCATACATCCCGAGATGTGCTGCGTGGGACAAGGCTATGCGCTCTGGCGACTCCAGTGGGACCGCGAGTTCAAGCGACTGGATTCATGGCTGGATCCGCGTCATGCAGACGATTCGGAGAGGCAGATAGGGCTTCCCAGCCTTCCCGCCGCGCAGCTAAGCCTTGTCAGCTCTTTCCAGCACTGGGTCTACGCCCTAGCGGAGATTCAGAGTGCATATGCTGATTCAGGCCAACGCGCAATTCTCGATGGCGTGACAGACACGCCACATTGGGCCCTCCTTCAACCGGGGGCAGCTTACAGTTGTCCGATGCATTTTAGGCATCCTGACTTAGGCACGCTTGGTCGCTGCGATCGCGGGGGCGTACGGCGGCGCGAACATGCGAGAGTCCTATCCAGTTTGCAGAAAATTGGAGGACAGCGGCAGGCTTTCCGAGCGACCCTCCTGGCTGGCCCTTCTCAGCCATCCGTATCGCCAGTTTCGGCCAGGGAATCGCCATAGGGCTTGGTGACCACCGCATGCATCCGCTGGTTGTGGAAGTCCACGCGCACCGTGTCGCTCTCGACCAGGATACGGTGGACGGCGCGGTAGTGCAGATTCAGGAAGCGGAGAGCGCGCTTGTGGCACGTTTCGCCTTCGACGTTGGTGCAGTTGAGCATGTCCTGCAGATTGACGATGTCGATGTGGACATGCGCGCCGTTAATCCGGTAGGCGAGGTTATCCAGCGAGGTCTCGCGCGTGTAGTCACGAACGTCGACCTTACTGACCTTCTGGTAACGCGTGGCGCGGCGCTTCTTGGTGCGGTCTTCCTTCCAGCTATGTCCCATCGTCCTGCTTCCTACGGGCAAGTCGAGATCGGGCCGGAGTGGGGCGCGTCGCTCTCGGGCCGGATGCCAGGGTACCCCCCCCCCGCGTTTAGCGGTTGCCAAAAGTGGAACTGCGCTGCCAGTGCAAGTTTCTGCATTGGCGCGATGCTGCCGAGCGCCATATTTGGGCGCTCGTGGTTATAAGTCCATAGCCAACGGGTGGCGATGTCCTGGACCTGTTGGATGTCATTGAACAGGTTGCTGGCAAGCCAGGCGTAACACACGGTTCGGTTGTAGCGTTCTATGTAGGCGTTCTGCGGAGGATTGCCTGGTTGTCTGTAGAGCAGCGCGATATCGCCCCCCCTCTGCCTATGCTTGCAGCGCTCCGCTGATGTACTCGGGCCCGTTATCGCAGCGTATGGCGCGGGGCTTTCCGCGCCATTGAGTGACCTGCTCCAAACCGCGGATGACGCGCACCGCAAGCAAGGAGATGTCGACCTCCATCGCCAGTCTCTGGCGGTTGAAGTCATCCAGTACGTTGAGCATCCGGAAACTGCGTCCGTCATCCAGCTGATCGTGCATGAAATGCATCGACCAAGTCTGGTTGGCCGCCTCAGGCACCGTCAAAGGCTCCGGCAGTTCCCGGACGATGCGCTTGCGCGGCTTGATGCGCAGATTCAGCTCCAACTCGCGATATATCCGATACACGCGCTTGTGGTTCCAAGCGAAGCCCTTCACGTTGCGCAGGTGCGGGAAGCACAGCCCAAGGTCCCAATCGCGGTAGGCGCTGGTCATCCTGAGCAACCAGTCGGCGATGATCGCATTTTCTCGGCAGGCCTTGGCCTGATGGCGGTAGCAGGTCTGACTCACCTCGAACGTCCTGCACGCATGAACGATGCTGGTGATGACTGCTTGGACCGCCCGTCTGGGCATCTCGCGACGCTGAGATGGCCTCACCATTTCTTTGAGAGCGCTTCCTTCAGCAGCTCGGCACTGAGCTGCGCATCGGCACACATCTTCTTCAGCCGCCGGTTCTCGTCCTGCAGTTCTTTTAGCTGGGACACCATGGACGCATCCATGCCGCCGAACTTGCTGCGCCACTTGTAGAGCGTCGCCGAGCTGATGCCATGCTGTCGGCAAAGGCCAGGGACAGGCCTGCCGACCTCGGCCTGCTTGAGTATGGCGATGATCTGGCTGTCGGTGAATCGTGATTTCTTCATGGGACCTCCTCGGGTTAGGTTGCGAGAAAATTCCACTTCTGGTTTCGACTAACCTGCGGGGGGATTACCCTTTGCAACTTGTTGCATTCACAACTCAACGCAGCGCCTTCAGAATCAATCCTCTCCACGCCAGAGTGGAGAGCAGACTTTAGCGGAGGCTCCACTAAGCGACGGGCTATCTATAGAATTGTCTCACCGGGGGCGCGGCGTCGCTTCAGGGTGACAACGTATAAGCGAGCTGTCGCAAAACCTTGGTCCATCTCTCCATCCCTGATAGCCGCGGCTCGCGACAATTCTGATTACAGGAAGACTGGTCCTCGCCCAAGCAAATGAGCTTCCTCTGCGGTCAGGTAGATCGCAATCCATGAGAGCTGACTATGCAAAATATTGCTGTACTGGATGACCACCCTGTAGCACTGGCCGGCATTGGGATTCTCATCAATCGTCTTCCCGACGTGAGACTGAGCGGAGTTTACGAGCGCTCTGCATTGCTTCTGACGGCATTGAAGGAAGGGCGGCACGACGCAGTGGTTATCGATTACGAGCTCGCACCAGGAGAGTTAAGTGGAGCGGAGCTAATTGGCAGAATTCTGCAAGTGCAGCCCTCGATAAATGTGATCGTTCTTTCTGGGCATCAGCATCCCCGAATGGAAGGGGAATGTCTTCGCGCGGGGGCTTCGACAGTACTTAGCAAACGCGAGCCCCTCGGTGAGCTACTAATGCACCTGGAAAGCGCGATCTTGAGTTGACTCAATCATCGCGCCATCTGTGGGTGCTCCGGGACCAATCTCAGATTAGCCAATCATCACGAATCATCGGGCCGGCTTCTACCTGTTGATGTCATGAAGGGCGCCTATGAGCGCGCGCAGGTGGTCTGGCAGAACGTCACAGTCGGCATTCAGTGATCGCAGACCTATCGTCAAATCAAGCGACGTCGCCTCGATCGTATTCTCTCCGACGAAGGCGGCGCTGCCGCAGATGCGATGGGCCATGTTTGCAGCGGTACGCCAGTCCTTAGTGGTGACTGCCTGCTCCATTGTGGCCCTGTCCTTGGAATACAGATCCCAGAAGATATCCGGCAAATCCTGCACTACGTGTGATCTCGCAAAGCGCGCAAGATGTGATTGCAACTGCAGCTGGGACAGCGGCTTGGTCATAACTTGGTTGAAGCCACTGGACATGCAGCGGGTCTCGTGCTCTTTGCCGCTGAGCGCAGAAATTGCGATGATCTGACTGCTCGATCCTGATGTTCGTTGTTCGATCTCCCGCATCTGCCTGCAAAGGACGTAGCCATCCGTGTCAGGCAAATTGCAGTCTAGAAGCACGGTGCAGAACGGGCCTGCTTGAACAAAAAGGTCTAAAGCCTGTGCGCCATTCATGGCGACACTGACCTCGCAACCCATAGCCTCCAGCTGCATCTTCAACATTCTTGAACTGTAAAGGTGGTCCTCAACGACTAATACGCGTGTATCTGGCGCAACGATCAATGGCGATGAGTCAATAAGGTCTTCATTGCGCGCTACTGGTCCGATCGCTAACTTTGCCGGTATCTCAACCTGGAAGCGGCTCCAGCGGCCGGGCACGCTAAGCACGTCGATCTTGCCGCCAAGTCGCGTGACAATGTCATGGCATATTGATAGTCCCAACCCAGCGCCGCCTTGAGACCGGCCCCCAGCAGCTTGAGAGAATGGCCGGAACAGTTCACCGATTGATTTCTGGCTGAGTCCGATGCCGCTATCCTTCACGAGCAAGTGAAGGAGTAGTTGGTCCTCCTGGAGTTCCTCTAGATACAGGGAAACCTCAACGAGCCCTTCACTTGTGAACTTTATGGCATTTGATATGAGATTCATCAGGATTTGGCGCAACAGCACCGGGTCCGCCATCAGGTGAGGAAGTGGCCCCTCGGGAAGGATAAGTTCGCATCGCAGTCCTTTTTCTGCTGCCTCCGGCCCGAACACTCGCAGGCATTCTCGTGCAATGTCGACAACACTACATGGCGTAGGAGAAATGAGAAAGTGGCCCGCGTCCAGTCGCGAATACTCCAATGCGTTGTTCAGCAACAAGCTGAGTGATGCGCTGCTGAACACGGCCGCATCAAGAGCAGGAGCCTGCTCGGTAAGCCTAGGCCCGCGCGCGAGAACGTCAATCGCAGAGAACAAGGAATTAGCTGCGTTGCGAATCTCGTGGGTCATAACAGCGAGAATTCTGGCCTTTTCGAGTTCGCCGCGCTTGGCGAGCCGTTGTGAACGGCGAAGTTGGTGCAAGGCAAACACCAGCGCTATTCCTGCGAATGCTGCCAGGGACACTTCGAGCCAGTAGAAATGTGCCATCGCGCCGAGGGAAGGCGCCGGACGGTAGGCCAGTTCTAGCCAGGACGCCAGTATTTTCTGGTGGTGAGCAGGCGCGAGCATCTTGAGCCCGTCATCCAATTTTTTCAAAAGCCCCGAATCCGCCCGACGAACGGCTACACGAACGGCGACAGGGAGCTCGTCTGCACTACCTGACCGGGTTAAAGAGTGGCTGAAATCTCTGCGAACCAGTGGCCCATAAATCGCATCTGTACCGAGCGCTGCGTCGGCTACTCCAGATTCAACTGCTCCCAAGATATCGGCGACGTCGTTAAGCGTTAGCAGGCGCACATCAGGCCTGTGGATTCTCAGCCACTGCTCGTAATCGCCCCCGCGTTTTACGGCTAGCAACTTGCCATCAAGCTCAGACAGCGAGCTGTAATGCCGTCCGTTGATCCTTGAAAGGATGAGGGTCTTGCCACGGTAATAGGGTTCAGAGAAGGCGACCCGTGTTGAATCAACTGGCTGCTCCACATCCAGCAGGGTGGGCACGACGTCCACGTCATTGGCAAGCAGCTTGTCATAGGAGTCTTGCCTGGATGACGTCGGGACGTACTCAAATCTCAATCCAGTGGCTTCGCCAACTCGCCTCATGTATACAGCTGCGGAGCTGTGGTTGCGGCTTTGAAAGCCGATGTAGCGACCACCATCCAGCTGCGGATCGGCCGCGACGCGAATAATGGCCCCAGGAGCGGGTTGCCCATACTTATCACCGAGAAGCAACCACGTGAGGATCGCCGAGCTAGTCAGGACGAAGATCACTGCAAGCATTACGGGACGCTTCATGGGAGCTCGTTTGTGAGCATTGGCTCAGCTTGTTTACGATGAGTGTGCGGCGATGCTGGCGCAGTCAAATCGACGTGGCTGCTGCCTTCCGTAAGCCACACTTGTGCGCGGTTCGAGCCCATGTCTCATTCTTCATGCCGTTCGGGCGCAGAGATCGTCCCACTGATACAAGTTGTAGTGCTTCCGCCTACCCAGACCTCCCCATGCTCTCGATGGACCAGAATCCGGCCTAAGCGCCCCATGCAGGTCCCTTGTCGGACGGTATATCGATCAGCCCCGAAGCCTCTTCGCGAAAACCAAAGACCGATTCCTGCCTGCAAGCTGCCGGTAGCTGGGTCCTCAGGCACTGCGTCCCCTGCTATGAAGGCACGCGATTCGAAAAGCGAGGCGCTAGCAATGGGCTGACTCTCCACGGGGGCAATAATTCCTACAGCTAATCCCGACAACTTGGAATAGTCCGGAAGCACAGCCAACACGTCTTTATCCTCTTGAAGAAGAAGAGCCAGCCAACCCGCACCATTGTCTACCCATTCGGCGTCCAAAACACTGCCAGGTTCCAAGTTGAGACCTTTGCAAACAAGGGCCAGCAGTTCATGAGAGACGGGGCCGCCTCTCAGCAACGGGGGGGCCATGAAAGCCAGTGTGGCGACGGGCCTGCTATCGGGGGCCTGCAAATGGCAACCGATGCTGCCATCAATTATTTGCTCGCTGTGCCGAATCTTAACTAGCCCAATGCCGCACTCTTGCACGATATGCGCTGCGCGCGGAACGCCGCCCGATTCGATCCACGCGTGGCATGCACCCAGAGTGGGGTGGCCGGCAAACGGTAGTTCTCCTAAGGTTGACCAGATTCGCACCCGGTAGTCAGCCTCGGGGTTGCTGGGCGGCAGCAGGAACACCGTCTCACTAAGACCGAGCCAACGGGCAACACCGAACATGAAGTCGTCTGATGGCGAGGCATCGCAATGGACTATTCCCACGGGATTGCCCCGCGTTGGGATGGCTGAGAAGACATCAACCTGCGTATAACGCAACTGGAGCATGAGAGATAGACTGAGAGTGAGGGGAGGGGGTGTGTTCTGGTGCGGCCATGAGGTTTCCAGCAAGGAGCCGTGATAGCCATACAACTTGTTGCATTCTTCTCAGTGTTCCACCAACGAATGGGCGCTTATGGCCAGATCTGCCGAAGCGGGGCGCACAACGCGCATCGGATGCGGGTCCGTGCCACCTCACTGGGCTTGCGTTGTCTGATCCCCCTTCTCGGGCCAACCCAACGGGGTGACCTACCGCAGCGTCCAATGATCTTCAGGTGGACGCGTTGAGCTGGCGACTCCTGTCGCACGGAGCACAGCTGGTGTCCTTTTCCACCTGAATGGTGGGTCCCGGCAATGGCCAACGTGCGAGTCAAATAGCTCCCGCTCCGATCAATGTTGAAGGTGGATGAGCGGGATAAGCAGGGCACTATGGCAAGGGCGACCTGGGTGATCATACGTACACGCGATCGTCACGCGGGGTGTGACTTGATCCACAAAACTCGGTCGCATGGTCTACCCGGGCAAGGGGTTGAGCATGAATCTACTGAGTCTATCCGTTGCACGACACCTTAATGGACAAGTGAGGTCGTTGCGGGACAGGCGCCACGGGGCCCGGCGCGGTACACCATGGTCAAAAGCGAACGCCGCGGTTCCGTGGCGCCCCATGCGTGAAAATTAACATCTTATTAACACGGCGGGTTGGCTATCCAACTTTGCAACTAGTTGCATAGCAACGGCACCTGCGGGCTAGTACTTTGCTCCCCCTCGCGGAAGGGTTAGCTGTCGACCCGGCCGTAGTTGTCAGCAATATGCGTTCCCCTGACAAGCACCGTACCCCTTCTCGCGCGTACTGCGCCTTCGTCTATATGGAGATCATCGTGAAATTTGTATCACTTACCCTATTTGCTCTGGCCGTTGCGGCTGCAAGTCAGGAAGCCAAAGCCGTTGACGGCACCATCAATTTTTCGGGCGAACTGATCGATCAGACCTGCACCATTCAGGTTGATGGAACTGCACTTCCCGGCAACGTGACGCTCCCCACCCGTCCGATCAGTGAGCTGGCAACGGCCGGCCAGGTCGCTGGAATCCAGGACTTCACCGTTTCCTTGACTGGTTGCACCGGCCCAGCGGTGTCTGCAACTACCGTCTTCTTGGCTGGAGCTACCGTCAACCCGGCCACCGGCAACCTGATCAACACTGCGGCGACCGACCCGGCGACCGAAGTTGAGCTTCAGTTGCTCGATGGCGTCAACGATGCTGCCATCCCGGCGGGCGATGTGAGTGCTCAGCGCGCAAACAATAGCCGCCAGACGATTACTGCGGGGGCTGCAACCATGCCCTACTCAGTGCAGTACTACGCCACTGGCCAAACCACAGCCGGCGCCGTCGAAAGCTCGGTCACCTTTGAGATCGACTACCTGTAAGCGTCATTCCAAGGCCGCCCACGCCCCCCCCCCTATACCAGGGGGGGGGCTGCATACGAGATCCACTATGAGAAATCGCAACTATGCAATTGTGCTTGCGTTTCTATGCGCATTTACAAGCATTGACTGGGCCGCTGCGGCAGTAGTCATCACGGGAACCCGTGTCATCTATCCAGAGCAACAAAGGGAAGTCTCGGTCAAGCTTAACAACAATGGGCGTGCTCCTTCCTTAGTGCAGGCCTGGGTGGATGCCGGCGATGCCACTACGACGCCGACCACCTCTACCGCGCCATTTTTGCTCGCACCGCCCGTCTTCAGAATCGATCCAGGCAAGGGCCAGACCATGCGTTTGAGCTTCACCGGAGCGGCGCTGCCTACTGACCGTGAGACAGTTTTTTATCTCAACGTTCTTGAGATTCCGCCCAAAGCGGAGAGCAATGGGGCCAATCGACTCGACATGGCATTTCGCTCGCGAATCAAGCTGTTCTACCGGCCCAGAGATCTCAAAGGGCAGCCGAGCGACGCACCCAAATCCGTGACGTGGAGCTTGAAGCGGAGTCCCGGCGGCTACGCATTGGAGGGCACCAACCCAACGGCCTTCCATGTCTCACAGACCGATATGTTCCTGATCAGTGGATCGCAGCGCTACCGAGTTCAGAACGGAATGCTCGCGCCGGGTGAACGTAAAGACTTCAGGGTCGAGGCCCTCAAGGATGCGCAAAGCTCCGTTTCACACGTCGAATTCAAGGCCATCAATGACTATGGTGCTCTGGTGCTCATCAGTAGTCAGCTCGAGAACAAGTAGTAGGAACACCAATTTCTCATGGAACACCCCTTCATGCGCTCATCCAGCGGACCAAGCCAATTCACAATGCCGCCGCGCAGCACACGCCTAGCCCAAGTGCTGGCAATGCTCGCAGGAGGCGCCTCCTGCGGCATGATGGGTTCCGCAGTGGGCGCTGACAAGGTGCTCTTCAACGAATCTTTCCTGCCCGCGGATTCGCGCGCACTGGATCTGAAGCGTTACGAAAAAGGAAACCCAGTTCCGACTGGGACCTATCGCGCTGATGTGTCAATCAATGGTGTGCTCAGCAACCGGCAAGATGTTCGAGTCGTTTCTGAAAGTGACGGCACCAATCCAATCGTCTGCTTTGACAGAAAGCTCATCCAGCTCGTCGGCATCGACATTGAGCGCGTCCAGCCGCAGCAGATGCAGGCATTAGATGAAGGGCACTGCTTGCCCTTGGCAGATGTGGTTGAGGGCGCCCACGCGTCCTTCGACGTCAATAGCCAGACCATTGACATCAACGTGCCTCAGGTAGCGCTGCGTCGAGACGCCCGTGGTTACGTCAGCCCTGAGCTTTGGGATCAGGGTGTGTCAGCGGGAGTGCTGAGCTACAACGTCAACACGTCTCAGACGCATAACGAGGTTGGCGGGACCTATCGCAGTGCGTACATGGGATTGAACGGGGGCGTGAACGTTGGTGCATGGCGCCTTCGGCACAACGGTTCAATGAGGTGGCAGACGGGAAGCTCTCGGCGATACGATGCGGTCAACAGTTATGCTCAGCGCGATATCACGTCTTTGCGGAGCCAGCTGACGCTGGGTGATGCCAATACAACGGGTGAGATCTTCGACACCATCGGCTACCGTGGCGTCTCGCTGGCGACCGACGATAGGATGCTGCCGCAGTCGCTGCGCGGCTATGCTCCTGTCGTGCGCGGGATTGCCAGGACGAATGCCCGGGTTGTAGTTCGTCAGAATGGCAACCTGCTGCTCGAAACCAATGTCAGCCCTGGCGAGTTCGCCATCAGTGACCTTTATGCAACCGGCTATGGCGGCGATATTGATGTCACCATATTTGAAGCCGACGGTGAAGAACGCAGTTTTCTAGTGCCCTTTGCATCCGTCGCTCAATTGTTGCGGCCTGGAACCAGTCGGTTCAGCCTGACTGCAGGCAAGACCCGTGACCAGTACATCGATGCCCAGGCCAATCTGTTCCAAGGTACCTACCAGCGTGGCTTCAACAACTGGCTGACGGCTTACACAGGCGGCCAAGCAAGTGATGACTATAGGGCAATCCTCCTAGGGGCTGCTGTAGGCACGCCGTTCGGGGCATTCGCGTTGGATGTCACTTCGGCAGACACGCAGTTGAGAAATGGGGATCTGCATGGTCAAAGTGCACGATTGTCCTATAGCAAGAATCTGATAAGTACGGGGAGTAACTTCACGCTTGCAGCGTATCGCTTTTCCAGCAGCGGCTACTTGGGCCTCGATCGCGCATTGCAGCTATCGGCCGCAGAGCAGGCCGGTCGCGACACAACGCTTTTCCTTAGGCCGCGCAGTCGGCTCTCGCTGTCGGCAAGTCAGAGCCTAGGCCGCTTCGGGCAACTCTACGTCAGTGGATTCTCACAAGACTACTGGGATGTTGAGGGAAGCGACGTGCAGTATCAGCTGTCCTACAGCAGGCAATTCAGTCGCGTCAGCTTCGGCTTGAGTGCCAATCGAAGTCGATTTGGTCAGGGCAAGCTTCAGGATTCCGTACTGATGACGCTCACCGTGCCTCTCAATTTCGGAGACGCCATGGGTCGTCCCCAGCTGACGACACGTGTGAACCGAAATGACGAAGGGCGATACGCAGAGCAAGTAACGTTGAGTGGAACTGCTGGTAGCGATAGGCAGATTTCCTATGGGCTGTCTGCAAATCACGACAATCAAACAAGCGAAAACAATACGACCATCGGCGCCAATGGCCAATACACCGGTTCGAGTGCGGTCGTCGGAGGGTCGCTGAGTCATGGCAGCACTTACGACAGTATTTCAGCCAACCTAAGCGGCAGCATCGTCGCTCTGGGCACCGGGATAACACTGAGCCCTTACGCGGGAGACACCATCGCTGTGGTTTCCGCCCCGGGTGCGGCAGGCGCGAAAGTAGGAAGCTATCCAGGCCTGCGCTTGGATGATAGCGGCATGGCCGTTGTTCCCTATCTCCGACCGTACGAAATGAATGAGATTTCCATCGATCCGTCCGGAAGCGACGAAGGGGTGGAATTTGATGAGACCAGCAAGCAGGTTGCACCAAGAGCTGGCTCTGTTCAGCTCGTGACATTCGGTGTGCGCGCCGGCGAGGCATTCCGGGCCCGTGTCACCCTGCCTGATGGAAGTCCTCTCCCATTCGGAGCCGATGTGACGGACAGCCAGGGTCGTTCCGTGGGCATGGTAGGCCAAGGCGGCCAAGTCTATGCCCGCATCGCAGTCGGAGAACAGACGTTGTTTGCCCAGGTGGTTGGTCCACAACGCTGCTCTATAGCACTGCCCGCCTCAACGTCAGCCCCAGCTACAGGAACGTCCAGCCCAGCTGCCGTGTGCACCCCGATTGAAGCGCAACATTCAGAGCAACCATGAATATGAAGAACAACCGCCGTTCCAGAATCGCTTCCCGTCGAAAGCTTCCCCTGGCGATTCTTCAAACCACTTCGCTGGTCGCGCTGGCCATGTTTGCCAATAGCGCTATGGCTGTGTGCACCCCTAATCAGGGAACGGTTGTACGCACCATGCCGTTGATTGGGGCGAACCTCACCGTTGGCAGGGACGTCCCACTCGGTACCATTGTGTTCAAGCAGGCGTTTAGAAATTCAACAGGGTACGGAATGAGGTGCGACCCGGGAACCTATACGTTGAACCGCATTAGAACTTTACCTGTCACACCACTCGCGGTGTCCGGCTGGACGGGCGGCAATCTTGCGGGAAAGGTATACGAATCGGGCGTGCCAGGCATTGGCGTCTATTTGTTCTCCGAAGGGCAGCCGATCCCAGACACAAGTACCTTTGGTAACTGTGGGGGCGGCGGTGCATTTTGTGATTCCAGTCCCCAACTGGGCTTTGACGTGTTCTTTATCAAGATTGGTGACGTTTCGCCAGGAACCATTCAAGGCGTGCAGCTCCCGACGCTGCAGAATGACTACGTATCGCCCGATTCGACTACCACAATGCAGCTGGTGGATATCTCAGGGTCGATCAACATTGTCTCGCGCACCTGCGACACTCCTGATGTCGATGTCCCAATGGGAAGCTATCCGATCTTTGATTTCAAGGGCATTGGAAGCGCTACATCGTGGAAGGAACTGGACATCGCGCTGAGCAACTGTCCGGCGTTCTATGGTGTGTATCCTGGCAATATTGGGTCTCCGATCTTTGACTCTGAAGGGGCTCAGATTGACAACGGGCGGGCTCAAAATGTCCTTTCGTTCCGACTGGATCCTACCGATGGCGTGATCGACGCCAGTGCGGGTGTTATCGCGTTGCGGCCGAGCGCTGCGGGAGACGATCCGGAAGCAACCGGTGTCGGGATTCAAATTGCTTTCGGTCACGTCAATCCTGTTCCACTTGAGCTCTCCGTTTTGCAGTCCAGTGGGATCACGCCCACACAAGTGGACGGTGCGAGCTACACTATCCCGCTCAGTGCGCGGTACATCCAGACTCTAAGTGACGTCACCGCCGGGCCCGCCAATGGATCGGTGGTGTTTACCATCAACTATCAATAGTCGATGCAGACATGGCTCAAGCACTGTCGAGATTGCCGCTTCGCCATCGTTTTCGGAACAGACGTAGGTTGTTCCCCTTGGGCAGGTGCCGGGCGGAATCTTGGATGCAGGCTCACCTGCGCGATGGCGTTCTCGCGATCTAGGTCACATAACGCCTCGAAGATGCTCTGATCTTGCTGACGGTGTCGTGCGTAGGGCGTTTCTGATGGAGTCATTCTGGAGCATGGCATCACCCTGGCAGCATGCGGATGCTCTGGACTTGGATCGAAGGTGGGGGCTGGCGGGTGAGGACACGCCGCCGGCGGGGGGTGGAAAAGCTGCCTGCCGAGGCAGCTCGCTTCGATGGCCTTGCCAGGCGCGTGGCCCCGATGTGAGATGACGAAGGCGCCTGGCCGGGAAGTAGAGTGCATCCGAGAAGGAGATCAGTTCGATGGAAGAAGCGGCTTGGGGGTTTGTTGGTATGTTGGTCGGAGCACTTGCCAGTATCGGCACGAGCTGGTTGGCGAGCCGAACAGCGGCGACTGCACAGCGCGAGAAAGCGCAGCCTGAGTGGCGACAGCAGGACCTAAAGTTCCAGACTAAAGCAGCGGCTGAGCTTCAAAAAATGTTGGTTGAATTCGCAAGAGTGACGGGCCGAATTCGACACATTGGCGAGATGCGTGAGGGGCAGGGGAAAACTCGAGAGCCTCAAATCGACTCGCTTCTCTTCAACCTCTATTCTGGCCAGCCGCGCCCGTCGTTGCACGATCTCGCCAACTGCAGCCGGGGATAGGGCGCGGCCCACACGCTGCTTCTAT
>NZ_QAIW01000104.1:0-6088 GCF_003061285.1 Stenotrophomonas sp. HMWF003
GTGGGTTGCAGCGCGTGGTGGTACACCGGCACCACCAGGCCATCGGCGATGGCGTCGGCTGTGCTGCATGCAAACAGCAGCGGGTCGCACGCAGCGCTCGACACCCCCTCCGCCAGCGGCCCGCTGCCCAGCCACAACCACCCCGCGCGCGGCAGCCGTTCGCGCGCGCGTTCCACCCACGCCGGTTGGCCGGCCTGCAGGTGTGCATCTACCAGCACAATCAGGTCGTCACCGTCATGCCCGGCGTCGCGGCGGCGCAGCCAAGCCTGCAGCGTGCCCGGTGTGGTCTGCAGGGTGCAGCCGCGCCCGTCGGCCATGAAGGCCGCCAGCCGTCGCCCGGGCGACAAGGCCGGCTCGCCCCGCGTAGCCGGCAGGGGCGTCACCGCAGGGCGCTGCTGCACCAGCAACACCCGGCAATGGCGCAGCCACGGATCGCGCTGTACGTGCTGCACCAGCCAGTGCCACGTAAGTGCCATGCCGGCGCCGGCTGCCAGCCGCAGGTGCCCACGGCCCCGGCACCCCTCCGCGTCAACGCGCCGCAACTGCGCCAGTCCCGTCTGCACCGCGAAGAACTGCGCCGCCCGCGCAATACGCGGCTGGCCGTCGGCACCGGTGTGCATGAAGCCCCGCAGCAGCGCCAGCACCCTGGCCGGCGCCGCCACACCGGCCAGCAAAGGCGCATGTACTGCGCGCAGCCAGCGTCCGTTGGTTGCGGCAGCCCCGGTTCGGGGCATTGGCACGGTGCCACGCAGCTGCTGCACGGCATCCGCGCTCCAATCGTGCTCGCGCCATCGCACCCAGCCATTGGCCGGCGTGCCGCTGCACGAATAGCGCCCACCGCGCCGGTCCAATGCCAGCAGCAACGGCGGGCGGCACGCACTGCCGCTGGCCCGCATCTGCTGGCCGTGCAGGGCAATGGCCGCGTCATCCCGGCCCCAGCGCCCCTGCCCATCGCGTTCCACGCACAGCAACCGCAGCAAGGGCAGGCCGTTGACGTAGCCCACCAGCACGTCAATGCGCGGCGCCGCATCCAGCAGCATCTGGCCCTCGCCACGCGCGCTGGCGATGTCCCATTGGTTGTTCAGCGGCTCGGCCCAGTCCACCAGCGGCACCGTGGCCCGCACCGTGCGTCCATCCGGCAGCCGCTGCGCTACGCATACCCCGTTGCGCAGCGCGACCAGCAGGGCGTCGGCGCCTGCCTGTGAGCCGCGCCGCAGCGGCCCCTGCGTTACCGCCGCCAGCACCTGCGCAATGCCCTCGGCATCCAGCGGCCAGTGCTCGCCATACGCTTCAAAGCGCAGCTGGTGCAGGTACTGCCGCAAACGCCCTTCCAGCAGCGCGCTGCCGTCGTCGCCGCGCAGGGAGCAGCGCCTGTTCGGTGCAAGGTATTGCCAGCCCAGGCGTTGCAACCAGCCCAATGTGGAGCGGGTGACTACGCCGCGCACCGGAGCGCGGCTCATGACAGCGTGCCTTGCAGTGGTAAACGGCACAGCGGCGGGGCGAAGCGGAAGGTTCGATAGCGCATGCCCGCAGTCTGGCGCAGCCAAACCGTGCCACACCGTGTGCACCATTCCGTTTCCTGCACGTGCGCTGCACGGTGCGGTGAACAGTTTCAATGCACCGAAGCAAGCAGATAGCGTGTGCCGATCAACCCAACACGCGCCGACGTGTCAGCCCGCTTTCGCCGGCCGCTCTTCCAGTTCCGCCAGGTCGCCATCCAGCGCCTGCTCCAACGCACCCAAGCGCGAACGCAGCCGTGCACGTTGCCCACGCAGCGCCTCCAGCGTGGGCACTTGGTCGTGCTCGCCCGGCTGCACATAACGCGCAATGCTCAGGTTGCTGCCCTGCAACGCCAGCATCTGCGGTGTAGCCAAGCAGGCCACACCGGCCACGTCCTCGCGGCGGCGGCACAGCGCCAGCACCTGCTCGGCGGCGGCCTGGTCCAGCCGGGGCCCACGCTTGGTGGCCGGTTGCAGCTGGCGCGCGTCCACAAACAGCACGTTCTCGTCATTGCGCATCGCGCGCAGCACCAGCAGCGCGGTCGCCACCGGGCTGCCTGCAAACAGCCGGTCGGGCAGCCCGATCACCGCATCAATCAGGTTGGCGTCCAGCAGGCTGCGGCGAATCAACGCCTCCTCGCCATCGCGGAACAGGACCCCGTGCGGCGCCACCATCGCAATGCGCCCGGTGTGCCGGTCCATCGTTCTCAGCATGTGCTGCAACAGGGCCAGATGGCCCCACTGGCGCGTCGGCATGCCATGCACAAAGCGCTGGTGCGTATCGCGGATGCCGCGCTCGGGCGACCACGCCAGCGCAAACGGCGGACGAGTGAGCTGCACGTGGAAGCGCCGCAACTGTCCCGTGGCGTCCACCAGGGCGTCGTGCAGCAGCGGGGTGCCCGCATGCACCGCGTGGTTGTCTTCCCCATGCAGCAGCAGGCGCAGCCGTGCGCAGGCCCAGGCGGTGTCGTGCTCTTCCTGCCCCAGCAACTGGTGCCGGCGCGCGCCGTGGGTGGTGCGCGCCCAGCGGCTGGCGGCCAGCAACAGGCTGCCGTGGTGGCAGGCCACATCGCAGATGGTTTCGTCTTCGCGTGGGTCCATCAGCCCGGCCATCAGCCAGCCCAGCGGGTCGGGCACATGGGCCACGGGTGCGGGGCTGCGGCGGGGCTGGCTGCGCTCCAGCAGGCGGTCCACTGCCTGCCCGATGTCGGCCCGGTAGGTGCCGCGCAGGGGGCGGAAGTCCAGCGCTGGCACCGTCATCCGGCCCAGCACGCGCGACAGCGTCACATCGCGGTGCTCGGCATCGCGCGGCCAGCCATCGTGCAGGCGCAGCACGTCGAACACCTCGGCCAAGGTGGCGCGGTTGGCCTGGGTGAGCTGCTGCAATGCGGTGGTGATGCGGCGGTCGTTGCCCGGGGCGAAGCGCTGGCGGAACAGCAGCTCAAAGCGCGCCTCGGGCGGCACTACCAGCAGCTGCGCCCCGGGTGCGGTGGGCGGCCAGTGCAGCGGCGCGCCGTAGGTTTGATCCGGGTCCTGCGCGGCAGCGTCGGTGTCGCTGGCAATCTTGAGCAGCAACAGCGCCAACAGCAGGTAGGTGGCCGCATTGGTATCGGCGGCGTCGTTGAGGGGCTCGCGCGCGGCGCTCAGCGCGGCGTGCGTGGCATGTGCACCGGGCAGGCCCGCCATCATCTTCATACGCCACTCCCCTGCAACACCTGCTCGGCCACCACGGCAATCTCCTGTTGGCGAATGTGGATCAGCGCTTCCAGGCAGCGCTGTTCGGCCTGCGCCGCACTGGCAATGCCCACAATGCGCCGCTGCTGCGCTACCGGCGGCACGTGCACCGGCAACTGCGCCACCGCTGTTTTGCGCAGGCTCTGCTGGCGCGACCCGGCCGCCTGCTGGCGCAGGTACGCCTGTGCCGCGCGCTGGTTCAACTGCCACGCCAAAAAGGCCGGCAGCAGATCGGGCGTGCACACCCGCAGCACATACAGGTGCGGGCTGCACACCGTGGATTCTGGCGGGTTGTGCAGCAGCATCGCCAGCGGGTGATTGCCGCGCCCGGCGATCAGAACATCCTGATCCTGCACCCAGTCGGGCGGCTTGCGCGCCCGCAGCGCGGTGCGCAGCAGGTGGTCACGTTCCTGCAGCCCATCCAGGGCAAGATTCTTGAGTTGAATGACCTGCACCGGGCCCTCCGGCACCGCGGCAATGGCACCGCGAAAGGGGTGGCCCTGGCGGATGCTGGCCACGTCGCCAAGCAGGGCAATGCGCGTGAGTGTGTTCATGCGTGCACCATGCGTTCGGGTATGCAGAGGGTCAACCGGACAGGCGGGCAGCATTCGCGATGATGCGAAGTGGAGTGCGATGGATGTGCGGAAGTGGGATGAAGCTCGCAGGGGGTCGCAGCTGGTGCGAACGATGCGGTGAACTGGAGTTGGGGGTTTGGAGAGGTGGGGGTGATGACTGGCCTGTGGGTGCGCGGATCAGTAGTAGCCGTGGAGGTGCCGCGCACAGATGTTGTGTTGATGCGCTCTGGCCAATGACCGGATGCAACCCACAGGATCGTGGCAGAGATCTCGGCGTTGCCGAAGGTGCCGACAGATAGCGATTGGGTGGACGACAGGATAGCTAAGCCGAATCTCTTGATGGGCATGAGGGTTCTCCTTTGCGGAGCAACCGTACTGCGCAGGTTAGGTTATTCAAAATCCCGATATTTCGCGCCGCTGCTATGGAGAATCAGCGAGCTCCGCTACTGACTGACGTACCTGATTCGCTCTGGGAGCTGAGAACGCAGTAACGCGACCGGAGCTATCCAAAAGCAGTACTGCACAGTGGAAGCATGCCACTCCTCTTCTCAACCACACGAACGCGTCGCCCGTGCCGTGCCAAGCTTCCGGTACCGACAGCTATTCGAGACCATCGTCCCCTGTTGCAAAAGCTTATTTTTGCGACGAAGGCCTTGTTAAACTAGCTGGCACTGTCCTATGGTGCTTGAACACGCGGGCACTGTAGCTCATAGATTGCGCTCGGCGGCATCTTGGCTAAGGACTTAACGACATAGGATGTTAGAAGACATGAAATTGATCTGCATCGGCAAAGACAGTATCGAGCGTGAGTTCGACCTCCGCATCCAAACTAGTTTCGAAGGTTATCCTCGCTTTTTTGTAACCCACGAATCCATGCCAGGTGAGTCCTTTGAGTTCATTCTGAAGCCATTGGACGATGGTGCTCATATGGTGATGATGATGAATGCTCATGGAGTGTATGGAGGGCTTGGAATTCCAGACGCCATCGTCCCATTTGCGGCGGGTTATCTATCTACTGAGCTCCGCTCCAGTCCGGCCATGTCCACGTGCGGAAATTACTGGCGCACGCCCGATGCCACGAAGGCTTGGGAACGCCTTGTCGCGGCGGGGAAGGCCGAATACAACAAGCAGACCGATGTCTATCGTGTCGTCTAACAGTGCATTCCGCCCGACACTGTTTCGCGGAGCGGCTTGATCCAGGCTTTACCTGATAGACCCAATATCATTCCGGTGCATCACAGGACTAGATCATGATCGCTGAGTTTACAGTTCAGAAGCGGATAGAGCTTAAGACAGAGGATATTCCAAATACGCATGGACTGATCCGCACGCTAACCGGGAATTCGATCAATCAGATCTACAGCAGCGCTTCAGGAAATGGCTACGGAATCTATGTGTTCGCCTTGAGTAATGGCGGCGGCAACCCTGTTCCTTGGTATGTGGGAATGGCAGTCAAACAAGCGCTTTGCGCGGAATCAATAACTCGAGATAAGCTACGAAAGTACTCTGCAGCAATGTTTGGCCGGCAAGGGAAGCCATCCATAACCTTTGTTTCGGCAGATAGCAAGAAAGCCATCTCCAGAATAGATAGCCTAGAGACGTTAATGATCTGGATTGCGCGATCCAAAAATCCCAGCCTGCTCAACGAAAGAAAAGTCAGCGGCCGTCCCAAGTCAATAATATCCATAGTAAATGACGTTTCCGTAAGGGGCGTGATAAACCGCGGTCAAGGGCAGCCATCTAATAACGCACAATCTTTTGCAGGATTGATGGGCCTGAAGTAGGGGTTGCGGTGAAGTACATCGCTAGATGATTCATTCAGAGCGGACGTTCAAGCCGCCGCTCAGTTGAAGGGGTGATTTTCCGCTACTGGCCGAAAGCGGACACCCCGCTGGGAAGGACTCGTTAGGTCCGTGACAATATCGGCTTTCGACCCAAAGCGGACATCCAGTTGGGGCCCATTTTGGGCCCGCGAGCTCTCCGGCATCGTCTCTGGGTCCAAGCTTGTTAGGCGGACCCACCCGCCCTAAGATTGAGCGGTATCCAGAGGGAAGCCCACCATACTGTGCTTTATGGGCAAGGTGAATAACCGGACCCCTGGGTCCGTGGGTTAGGTAGTTGGGTGCTCAACAACCATCACAGGAGGTCGTGGCAATGGGTCCGCTCCCGCAAACCTTGGAAACGCTCGCACGCCTTGGTGCTCGTCTCGACTTGTCCGAACAACCGTACCTGCCACAAACATTGGAGACACTCGTCAGACTCGCTGTCGGGAGCGGCGGG